>JBPCSR010000192.1:0-7046 GCA_051006935.1 Gaiellales bacterium | reverse complement strand
GCCGTCGGTGGCATCGTCGGCAGGCTCAGTTGCGTCGCCCGCGTCGAGCGCACGAGCGTCGGCTCCGGCGTCTCGGTTACGGGAACGGGGAGCAGCGTCGGCGGCGCGATCGGCGATGCCGGACCGGGGCTCTGCGCCGGCATCGTGGAGTTCGCGCCCGGCATCGTCGATGTCAGCTCGGCGGCGAGCGTCTCGGGTGCCTCGGATGTCGGCGGCCTGATCGGTCGCGACGAGACCGTCGACGTCACGCGCTCGGCCGCGACCGGCGCGGTGACCGCCACCACCGGCGACGCCGGCGGGCTGGTCGGGAGGATCGCCGGCGGCACGCTCACCGACTCGTACGCTCTCGGCGCCGTCACTGCCGCCGGCTCGGCTGGAGGCCTCGTCGGCGCCGTCTTCTCGGATTCCTCCCACGTGCTCACGCTGACGCGGACGTACGCTGCGGGGCACGTGGCAGCAGGGGGTGGCATGAAGTCAGGCGGCCTATGGAGCGGCGCCACGCTCGACTGCATCACCGATGTCGGCATCTCCGTCTGTGCGGTCAGCCCGTGGGATCCGGTGGTCACCGGATCCTTCTGGGACACGCAGTCCACGGGAATCCCCACCGGCCCGCTCGGCACCGGCAAGTCGACCGCCGACATGCAGGCGATCGGGACGTTCTCCGCAGCAGGTTGGACGATCGCGTCCGGCTGGTCCGCCGACGCCGGGCGCGTGTGGGGGATCTGCCCGATCGTCAACGGCGGGCGGCCGTTCCTCGTGTCGCAGTACACCGCGAGCGCCTGTCCGACGGCGCCAGGTGCCCCGGGCTCCGTCAAAGTCGTGCCCGGCGATGGCCGGATCACCGTCAGGTGGACGACGCCCGCATCCGACGGCGGTGCGCCGATCACGTCCTACACCGCCACCGCGGCGATACAGCCCCGCGGCGCGAAGACGGCCCTGATGTGCTCCGCCGCTCCGCCGACCACGCGCTGCGTGATCACGGGTCTGCGCAACGGCCGTGCCTACCGGATCTCGGTGACCGCGGCGAACGTCGTGGGCTCCGGTTCCGTCGCCTTGGCGGCGACCACCGCCACACCGCGGCGCACGCTGACCGTGCTCTCGATGAAGGCCGACGGCGGCGCGATCTTCACGCGCGTCCGGATCGGCCAGGGCGGCGTGCTGACCCAGGTCGGCCGCCGTTCCGGCGCGCACGCCGTCGCCTGCCGCGCCACCGCGGTGCGGCCCACGCGCGCCGGCGTCGTCACGCTGCGGTGCGCGCTCACCGGAGCGGCGCTCGACGCGATCGCCCGGGCGCCGCTGTCGCTGACGATCGTCACGCGTCTCGCCCCGAAGAGCGGACCCGTCGCCTCGGCGACGCGCCGGGTCGCGATCGCGCGGCTGAAGACGGCCGAGCCCGTCGTCGGCTGACGCACCCGACGCCTCGGGTGTACGCTGCGCGGGCTCGATCCCGCTGCGCTCCATGATCTGCGCTCGAGCCGATGTTCCATCCAATGGGACCTCGACAGTCCCGGCGCCACCCTCAACCGGTCGCGTCGGGCGGGGGACCCACCTGCATAAAGCAGGTTCGACGGGACACGGAGCGCGGCGGGGTGGGGCGCCTTCCGCGCTTCGCCGCAGATCCTCCTCGGGTTCCCGCGCATGACGGTCGCGCCGCGCTCGCTAGGTTTCCGGCATGGCGCGAACCGAACCGCTGAGGGTGCTGCCCGCGACGCGCGCGGGGGCGATCGGCGCGGTGCTCGCGGCGCTGTCGCTCGTCGTGCTCGTGACGGTGATCGCCTTGAACTCGCCCGGCACGGGACGCAATCCGCTCGCCTACGCGTGGGCGTTCGTCGTGCTCGGCGGCGCGATCGAGGTGTACGCGATCGCACGGCGCCATGAGCGGTCGCTGCTCGGCTTCGTCGCGCTGCTCCCGTTCGGGCTCCTCATCGTCCTCCTCCTGATGGAGCTCACGGGCCTGATGGAGTAGTCCGCGACGAGCGGGCGGGGAGGTGGAGGATCCTGCGACACTTCGCACGTGATCTACCTCGACCACGCCGCGACGACGCCGCCCGACGACCGCGTGGTGGCGGCGATGCTGCCGTTCCTGACGGGCCGGTTCGGCAATCCGTCGGAGCCGCACGCGCTCGGGCGCCAGGCGCGCGCCGACCTCGACGAGGCCAAGGCCGCGGTCGCCGCAGCGCTCGGCGCGCAGCCCGACGACGTCGTGATGACGGGCGGCGGCACCGAGGCCGACAACCTCGCGCTGCTCGGCCGCTGCCAGGGCGAGCCCGGCCGCATCGTCGTGACCGCGATCGAGCATCCCGCGGTGATGCGCACGGCCGAGCACCTCGCCGCGCGCGGCTGGCAGGTGGAGGTCGCCCCGGTCCTCGCCGATGGGCGCCTCGACGTGCTCGCGTTCGGGGAGCTCGTGCGGCCCGGCGACGCCATGGCGTGCGTGATGGCGGCGAGCAACATCACCGGCGTGATCCAGCCGCTGGCCGAGGCCGCGGCGATCTGCGCGCACGCCGACGTGCCGCTGCACATCGACGCGGTCCAGGCGGCGGGCGGGATGGACGTCGAGATCGGCGCGCTCCCCGGCGCGATCACCCTCGCCTTGGCGGCGCACAAGCTCGGCGGGCCGCGCGGCGTCGGCGCGATCGTCGGCCCGGGCCTCGACACGCTCGAGCCGATCGTGCACGGCGGCGGCCAGGAGCACGGCCTGCGCTCCGGCACGGAGAACGTCGCGGGCGCCGTCGCGCTCGCGGCCGCGCTCGGCATCCGCCAGGGCGCCGACGCACCCGCCGAGCGCGAGCACCGCGCCGCGTTGCGCGACGACCTCGAGCGGCGCCTGGCGCTGCCCGTCGCGGGTGGCACCGCGGCGCGCCTGCCCGGCCATGCGCTGCTCCTGACCGGGTACCGCGGCGACACCGTGGTGCGCCTGCTCGACGAGCGCGGCATCGCCGTCTCGGCGAGCTCGGCGTGCTCGAGCGGCGCCACGCAGCCCGATCCCGTGCTCGAGGCGATGGGCATCGACCAGGCGCTCGTGCGCACCGCGGTGCGCGTGACGCTCGGACCGACGACCACCTCGGACGAGGTGGACGCGCTGGTCGCGGCCTGGGCGGAGATCGAGGGGGATCTCGACGTGGCGCGCGAGGCGTCGGCGTGATCGACCTGTCGCGGGCCGGCGAGGTCGAGCGCCCCGACGGCGAGGGTCGCGCGGGCGGCGGGCGCTGCGACGACCGCGTGCGCCTCACCCTGCGCCTCGACGGCGACCGCCTCGCGGAGGTGCGCTTTGGCGCCGACGCGTGCGCGTCGACGACCGCCGCGGCCGCGCGGCTCGCGCAGGCGGCAGAGGGGCGGACGCTGCTCGACGCCGCGCGCCTCGGCCTGGCCGACGTGCTCGCGGGCACCGCGATCGACGCCCCCGCATGCGCGCTGACCGCCGTCGACGCGCTGCACGCGGCGCTCGGCGACGCCGTGGCGCGCGGTGCGACGATCGACTCCCGCCCCGACCGCGTGGGCATCGCGATGAGCGGCGGCGTCGACTCGGCGATGGTGCTGACGGGTGCCGTCGAGGAGGGACGCGAGGCGGTGGGGCTGACGCTGCGCCTCTGGATCGATCCCGCCGCGCCGAACCCCGAGCGCGCCTGCTGCGCCCCCGACGCGGTCCGTGCCGCGCGCGACCTCTGCCACGCGCACGGCATGCCCCACCTGATGCTCGACCTGCGCGACGCCTTCCGGGCCGCCGTCGTCGACCCGTTCGTGGCGGGCTACGCCGCGGGGGAGACGCCGAACCCGTGCGCGAGGTGCAACGGGGCGTTCCGCTTCGACGCCCTCGACGACGTCGCGACGCGCCTCGGCTGCGCGGAGTGGCGCACCGGCCACTACGCGCGGCTCGTGGAGCGCGACGGCGCGCTGCTCGTGGCGCGCGGCGCCGACCCCGACAAGGACCAGTCCGCCATGCTCGCGCTCGTCGACCCCGCGATCCTCCGCCGCGTCCGCCTGCCGCTTGGCGAGCGCGTCAAGCGCGACGTGGTCGCGGAGGCCGAGGCGCGCGGCCTCGCCGCGGCCCGTGCCGCCGAGAGCCAGGAGGTCTGCTTCCTCGGCGGCGGCGAGCTGGCGCCGTTCCTGAAGCGGCAGGGCGTCGAGCTCGAGCCCGGCCCGATCGTCGACGAGCAGGGCGTCGAGCTGGGCACGCACCGCGGCGCGGTGGCGTACACGCCCGGCCAGCGCCGCGGCCTCGGCGTGTCGCGCGGCACCGAGCCGCTGCACGTGCTGCAGGTCGACGCGCCGGGGAACACCGTCGTCGTCGGGCTCCGCGAGCGCCTGGGGCGGCGCACCGTCGAGCTGCGCGACGTGGCGATCCGCACGCCGCGCGGCCGCGTCGGCGCGAGCTTCCGCGTGCGCGCCGAGCCGATCCCCGCCGACCTCGTCGACCACGGCGACGGCACGGCGACGCTGGAGCTCGACCACGACGCCTTCCAGGTGGCCCCGGGCCAGGTGGCGGCGCTCTACGACGGCGACGCGATCGTGGCCGCCGGCGTCGTCGCCGGCTGACGGCTCGGCCACGGCGATCGCGTACCCTGCGGGGGCAATGCTGGCCCACGAGATCCGCGCCGCGTACCGCGAGCACTTCGAGCAGAACGGCCATCTCGTGATGCCGTCGGCGAGCCTCGTGCCCGCCTCGCTCGACCCCTCGGTCCTGCTCACGACGGCGGGCATGCAGCCCTTCAAGCCGTACTTCCTCGGGCTCGAGGCGCCGCCGGCGACGCGCCTGACGAGCGTGCAGAAGTGCTTCCGGACGACCGACATCGACGAGGTCGGCAAGACCGCGCGGCACCTCACCTTCTTCGAGATGATGGGGAACTTCTCGTTCGGCGACTACTTCAAGCCCGGCGCGATCGAGTTCGCCTGGACGCTCGTCTCCGGCGCGTGGCAGATGGACGTCGAGCGCGTCTGGATCACCGTCTTCGCCGGCGACGACCAGGTGCCCGGCGACGACGAGGCGCGCGAGCTCTGGCTCGCCCAGGGCGTGCCCGCCGACCGCATCGTCGGCCTCGGCCGCAAGGACAACTTCTGGCAGGCCGGTCCGACCGGGCCGTGCGGCCCGTGCAGCGAGCTGTACTACGACCGCGGCCCCGAGCACGGCTGCGGCCGCCCGGCGGGCCCCGACGGCTGCCGCCCCGGCTGCGACTGCGACCGCTTCCTCGAGTTCTGGAACCTCGTGTTCATGCAGTACGACCAGGCCGAGGACGGCTCGCTGACGCCGCTGCCGAAGACGGGCGTGGACACCGGCGCCGGCGTCGAGCGCGTGGCCGCGCTCCAGCAGGGCGTCCACTCGGTCTACGAGACCGACGGCTTCAAGGCGATCATCTCGGCGATCGAGGAGTGGACGGGCGCCTCCTACGAGGCCGGCGGCATCCAGACGAAGGCGCTGCGGGTGCTCGCCGACCACGGCCGGGCGATGACGTTCCTCGCCGCCGACGGCGTGCTGCCCGCCAACGAGTCGCGCGGGTACATCCTGCGCCGCGTGATCCGCCGCGCCGTCTCGCACGGCCACCGCCTCGGCATCCAGGGCGTGTTCCTCGAGCGCCTCGCCGACCTCGTGATCGCCCAGCTCGGCGACGTCTACCCGGAGCTCGTGCAGAACCGCGACGAGGTCGTGCGCATCCTCGGCGGCGAGGAGGAGCGGTTCCTGCGCACGCTCGAGACGGGCACGACCCTGCTCGAGGAGCGGATCGCGCGCGTGCGCGCCGACAACGGCACCGAGATCCCCGCGCAGGACGCGTTCCTGCTGCACGACACCTACGGCTTCCCCTTCGAGCTCACGCAGGAGCTCGCCGCGGAGCAGGACCTCTCGGTCGACGAGGCGGGCTTCGCCGAGCTGATGGAGGCGCAGCGCGCGCGTGCCCGCAGCGCCGCGGGCAAGGGCGGCGGCGTCGACATGGACCGGCTCGCGGCGTTCGCGCGCGAGGCCGGGTTCGCCACGACGTTCCTCGGCTACGACGAGCTCGACGTCCGCACGCGCATCGGCGCGCTCGTCGACCTCGGCGAGGGGCGGTTCGCCGTGAAGCTCCGCGAGTCGCCGTTCTACCCCGAGGGCGGCGGTCAGGTCTCCGACGCGGGCCACATCGAGTCCGACACCGGTCGCGCCGCGGTCGTCGAGGTGATCCGCTTCGACGGCGACCAGACGCTGGTCGTCGCGCTCGAGCACGGCGAGCTGGTCGTGAACCAGGACGTGCGCGCGATCGTCGACGCCACGCGCCGCCGGCCCACGCAGGCCAACCACACGGGCACGCACGTGCTGCACCGCGCGCTCCAGGAGGTGCTCGGCGACCACGTGCGCCAGAAGGGCTCCTCGGTGCGCCCCGACAAGCTGCGCTTCGACTTCTCGCACGAGCAGCCGCTGACGGCCGACGAGCTCGCGCGCGTCGAGGACATCGCGAACCGCGTCGTCGTCGAGTCGCACCGCGTGTTCACGTTCGAGACGTCGCAGGACGAGGCGCGCGCGCTCGGCGCGATGATGCTGTTCGGCGAGAAGTACGGCGACGTCGTGCGCGTGGTCGAGATCGAGGGCTTCTCGCGCGAGCTCTGCGGCGGCACGCACGTCGCGTCGACGGCCGAGATCGGCCCGCTGCGGATCGTCTCCGAGTCGAGCGTCGGCCAGGGCGTGCGGCGCATCGAGGCCGTCACCAGCGGCGTGGCGATCGACCTGCTGCGCCAGCGCGAGCGTGCGGCCGACGAGGCGGCGCGCGCGCTGAAGGTGGGCGCCGATCGCCTGCCGGAGGCCGTGCGCGGCCTGCAGGAGAAGGTGCGCGAGCTCGAGAAGCAGCTCAAGGCCGGCGGCGGGTCGGCCGGCGGCGCGGCCGTCGACGGCCTCGCGGCCGGCGCCGAGGATCGCGGCGGCGTGAAGGTCGTGGCCGCGGGCGTGGGCGAGATCGCGCCCGACGCGCTGCTCGAGCTGGCCGATCACCTGCGCGGCGCGCTCGGTCCGAGCGCCGTGCGGCTGATCGGCGAGGGCGGCGGCAAGGTGTCGCTCGTCTGCGCCGCGACGCCCGAGGCCGTGG
>JBPCSR010000191.1:0-7650 GCA_051006935.1 Gaiellales bacterium | reverse complement strand
GCGTGGCCTTCGGCGTCGGCTCCTTCGGCGCCGACGCGGCCTCGGCGGCGGGCTTCGGCGGTCGCGGCGCCTTGGCGCCGGCGTCCGATCCGCCGCCTCCCTCGCCGCCGCCCGGGCGGGCACCCGCACCGCTGCGCGAGCGGCCCCGACCGCCGCGGCTGCGACGGCGCTTGGGCTTCGGCGCGCCGTCCTCGGAGGCCGCGACCGCACCGGAGGCCTCGACGGGCTCGTCGGCGACGTCGTTCCCGCCTGCCTCGTCGGCCGAGCCGGTATCGGCGCCCTCGCCGGCCGCACGGCGACGGGCACCGCCCCGACGGCCGCGACGGCGGCGCTTGCGGGGCGCGCCGTCGGCCGTGGCCTCGCCCTCCTGCTCGTCTTCGTCCTCGTCCTCGTCGACGTCGACGTCCTCGTCGCCGGCATCCGCATCGGTGGCCGCGGGCTTGCGCCGGCGCTTCGGCTTCGCCGCGGGCAGCTCGACCGGCAGGCCGTCCTCGTCGAGCAGGACGTCGTCGGCGACGACCTCCGGCTCGATCGGCTTCTCCAGCGGCTCGGTCTCCTCGCCGACGGCGGCCGTGACGTCGCCCGTCGGGGTGTCGATCGTCGCGGACGGCGTGCGGCTGCGCTTGCCCTTGCGCTTGCGGCCCTCGAGGTCGATGCGCTCGCCGACGAGCCGCGGCGGCTCGTGGACGTCGGAGCGCGGGTCGACCATCTTGATCATCTCGGCCTCGGTGATCGGCGAGGCATCGAGCAGCACGGCGTGCGCCTCGAGGCGCCCGACGCGCTCGATCTTGATGCGGTGCGTCTCGCCGAGGTACGGGCCGGCACCGGCGATGACGACGCGGTAGCCGCCCTCGAGGACGGTCACGGCGTCGGCAGCCTGGTACATGTGCGGCTCGGTCATGGCGAACTGGAGCTCCTGGCCGATCTCGAGAGGGTTCGCGTCCTCCAGCACCTCGCTGACCTTGCCGTGCTTGACGAACTCGCAGCGCTCGCGCGGCACGTCGTCGAGCGCGACGATCGAGAAGTGCTTGCCCGTATCGCGCTCGAGCTCCTCGAGCCGGCTCCCGCCCGGGCCGATCATCCGCGCCGCCACGGTCGCGTTGACCTCCACCAGGAACGCCTCGGAGTCCGACAGCGTGGCCTGGCGGCGCAGCGTGCGCAGGTTGTCGAGCGCGATCGTCTCGTCGCTCAGCACGCGCCCCTCGCCCGCGCAGCACGGGCACTCGGTGGTCATGATCTCGCGCACGCCGTCCGTCACGTTCTGGCGCGTCATCTCGACGAGCCCGAGCGGGCTGATCGACACGAGGTAGACCTTCGAGCGGTCCTTCGCGAGCTCCTCCTTGAGCGCGGCGATGACCTGGTCGCGGTTCGTCTTCGACTCCATGTCGACGAAGTCGATGACGATGATGCCGCCGAGGTCGCGCAGGCGCAGCTGACGCACGACCTCGCGTGCGGCCTCGAGGTTGTTGTGGACGATCGTGTCCTCGAGCCGGCCCTTGCCGACGAAGCGCCCCGTGTTGACGTCGACGATCGTGAACGCCTCGGCGTAGTCGAACAGCAGATAGCCGCCCGAGGGCAGGTCGACGCGACGCTTGAGCGTGCTCTCGATCGCCTCGTCGACGCCGTAGCGGCGCAGGAGCTCGGTCTGCGCGGTGTGCCGATGCACGCGCACGGCGAGCTCCGGGCTGCGCTCCTGCACGTACGACACGATGCGGTCGTGCATCGCCTCGTCGTCGACGATCAGCTCGTCGACGTCCTGGCGGAAGTCGTCGCGGACGAGGCCGAGCGCGATGTCGACCTCGGCGTGGATGAGGCTCGGCGCCACGGCGGTCTCGACGCGCGCGCGAATGCCCTCCCACTGGTCTTCGAGCAGCGCGAGGTCGCGCTCGAGCTCGGCGAGCTCGGCGCCCTTGGCCGCCGTGCGCACGATCAGGCCACCGCCGAGGCGGGGCTTGAGCTGCTTGACGAGGTCGCGCAGGCGATCGCGCTCGCCGTCCGGGAGGCGCTTCGAGACGCCGCCGCCCTCTCCGTCGGGCACGTAGACGAGGAAGCGGCCCGCCAGTGAGACGTCCATCGTCACGCGCGCGCCCTTCGTCTTCATCGGGTCCTTGGTGACCTGCACGAGCAGCGACTGGCCGCTCTTGACGAGGTCCTGGATGCGCTTGGACCGGCGCGCGCGCTGGTCGAGCCCCTCGATGCGGATCTCGGCGACGTGCAGGAACGCGTTCTTGTCCATGCCGGCGTCGACGAAGGCCGCCTCCATGCCGGGCAGGACGGTATCGACCTTCGCGAGGTAGATGTTGCCGAGCAGCGATCGGCGCTCCTCGCGCTCGATGTACGTCTCGACGACGCGGTCGTCCTCGATCAGGGCCGCCTTCGTCTCGTAGGCGTCGGCGGAAATAAGGATCTTCTTCATGTGGTCTCCGTGGTCCCCACGCGCGCCGGCTTCGGCGCCATGGTGACCGCTTGTCGGGTGATGGCCGCCAGCGGGAGGTCGGCGTTCGCGCAGCTCGCGAGCGCGCGGACGACCTCGTCCGGCTTGGCGGAGCCATCCTCGAGGATGGCGATGTCGACGACGACCGCGCCGTCCTCGAGCCGGGGCTCGGGGGCGAAGCGCTTGACGTCGACCGTGCGCCGCTGCTTCGGGCTGCGGCGATCGATCGGGAGCTCGGCCGACGCGAGGTACGCGTCGACGGCCTGGGCGAGCACGTCGCCCGGTGCATCGAACTCGATGCGGTAGGTGGCCGCGACCGGCATGGCCTTCGGGCCGGCGGGTCGGGCGTCCAGCGGGACGACTCCCCGCGGGCAGGTCGCGGCGAGTCGGGTGATCAGGTCGTCGAGGTCGTGCCCCTCGCCGACCAGCTCGATCGTGCAGCGCTCGTCCTCGGAGGCGACCCCCACGCCGCGCGCGAGCGCGAGGCTGATGATCGGGCGGGGACGCATGCCGTTGTTGAGCGCGATCTCGTAGCCCGCGCGGCGGAACGCGGCCAGCAGGAGATCGACCATCTCGAGATGGCTGAGGAACCGCGCGCGGTCGCGGATGGCGAGGCGGAGCTCGATCCTCAACGCGTGCTTCGCTGCGGGATGCGCGACATCAGGCCTCAACCAACCGGTTCCGCACGGGGCCGACACAGGCGCCGCAATCGCTGCAGCCATCCCATCGACAGTCCCCGGTCGGCCGTTCGGCGCGACTCTGCCACCACTCATCCAGCAGGAACTCCTTGGACACACCGCTGCGCACGTGATCCCACGGCAGCGGGTCGAGGGGATCGCGCTCGCGCGTCGCCTCCACCTCGAGGTCGCGCCCGGCGGCGGCGAACGCGTCGCGCCAGAGCTCCTCGCGGTGGTGCTCCGTCCAGGCGTCGAAGCGCGCTCCCGCGCGCCAGGCCGCCTCGAGCACATCCCCGGTGATTGCATCCCCACGACCGAGCGCGCCTTCCAGCATGCTCGTCCGGACGTCGTGGAGGGAAAGCTTGAGCTGGCGCCCCTTGAGCGCGCGACGCAGGTAGTCCTGCTTCACGCGCAGCTGGTCGGGGGGCGCCATGCCGCTCCACTGGAACGGCGTGTGCGGCTTCGGCACGAAGTTCGAGGCGGACACGTGCACGGTGAAGCGCCCGCCCTCCCCGTAGTGCCGGCGGCCGATCTCACGGGCCTTGAAGCCGAGATCGACGATGCCCTGGACCTCCTCGAAGGTCTCGAGGGGCAGGCCGATCATGAAGTACAGCTTGAGGCTGGTGTACCCGGCGGCGAACGCCGAGTCGATCGCCTTCTCGATCATCTCGCCGGTGATCGTCTTGCAGATGATGTCCCGCATCCGCTGGGTCGCCGCCTCGGGCGCGAGCGTGATCGAACGCTGACGCGCGTTGGCCGCGGCGGACAGGGCGATCGGCCCCGTGTCGACGCGGTTGGACGGCAGGGACAGGTGCAGGTCGGGCTTGGCGGCCTTGATCTCCGTGATCGCGCGCGCCACGCCCGAGTAGTCGCTCGTGGCGAGCGACGTGAGCGACAGCTCGTCGTAGCCGGTGCACTCCAGCTGCTCGAGCCCCGCCTTGACGACGTCCTCGACCTTGCGCTCGCGCACCGGCCGGTACCACGTGCCCGCGTGGCAGAAGCGGCAGCCGCGCGTGCACCCGCGCATCACCTCGACGGACGCCCGCGAGAAGATCGCGCTGGCGTACGGCACGACCGGCGTGCGCGGCGCCGTGTCGATCGCGAAGTCGGCGAACACGGCCCGCTCGACCGGCTGCTCGCCGCGCTCCGGCAGGTAGAGGAACGGGAGCTCCGCGAGGCGGTCGAGGCGCTCGGCGCGGCCCGGCACCTCCTCGAGGATCGCGATGATCCGCTCCATCCCCTCCTCGGCCTCGCCCATGAAGAACGCGTCGACGAAGTGCGCGAGCGGCATGGGGTTCGAGGCGCTGGGGCCGCCGGCGAGGATGATCGGGTCCCCGTCGACGCGATCGGCCGCACGCAGCGGGATCTGCGCGAGATCGATCAGCTCCAGGACGTTCGAGTAGGTGAGCTCGGCCTGGAGCGTGATGCCGAGCAGATCGACGTCGCGCACGGGGCGCCACGTCTCGAGCGTGAACAGCGGGAGCCCCTCGCGGCGCATCGCGTCGGCCATGTCGGGCCACGGGCAGTAGACGCGCTCGGCCGCCGCAGCGGTGCGGTCGTTGACCAGGCCGTAGAGGATCTGCAGCGCCTGGTTCGAGATCCCGACCTCGTACGCATCGGGATAGGCGAACGCCACGCGGACGGCCGCATCGGGCTTGCGCGTCTCGTTCGTCTCGCCGCCGATGTAGCGCGAGGGCTTCTCGACCTCGGTCAGGAGGCGCTCGATGCGCGGCTGCAGGGAGAGGTGCTCCACGGCCGGAGTCTACCGGGGTCGGACGTCCCGCCCCGTCAGACGACGTCGGTCGGCGGGTCGAGCGCCTTGTGGACGTACCGCCGCGGGCGCTCCTGCCACCCCGGCTGGACGGCCTGCTCGCGCACCTGGCGGATGCCGACGGCGATCGCCAGGCCGACCGCGGTGAGGTTCGTGATCGTGTTCGAGCCGCCGTACGTCATGAACGGCAGCGGGATGCCGGTCGTCGGCGCGATGCCGAGGTTCATGCCGATGTTGATCGCCACCTGCGTCATCACCAGGCCGAACACGCCGGCGGCGATGAACGCCTCCTCGAGGTTGCGGGCGCGCGGGATCACGCGGCCGATCCGCCACAGGACGAGCAGGTAGAGCAGGAGGACGACGGCCGACCCGATGAAGCCGCGGTTCTCCCCCACCACCGCGAACACGAAGTCCGTATGGTGCTCGGGTAGGAAGTTGCCGGCCGTCTGGCTGATGCCCTGGCCGCGGCCGACGAGGCCGCCCGAGCCGATCGCGATCTTCGACTGCTCGGACTGGTAGGCGGCGGGACTGCCGCCCTGCGGATCGAGGAAGGCCGTGATGCGCTCGGCCTGGTACGGCCGCAGGAGCGGCAGGCCGATCGACGGCAGGATGCCGAGGACGAGGATCACGATCGCGGCGCCCACCCCGCCGATGATCGCGACGCTGCGACCCGGCAGGCCCGCGACCACGAGGATCGTGAGCGTGATCGCCACGTAGACGATCGAGGTGCCGAGGTCGGGCTGGATGAACACGAGCCCGAACGGCACGAGCATCAGGAGCGCCGCGCGAATCGCCATGTTCCAGCCCGAGATCCCACGGCGGACGCAGTCGGCGATGATGATCGACAGGCAGACGATCATCGTCACCTTGCCGACCTCGGACGGCTGCAGGGTGAAGAACGGCAGCGGGATCCAGCGCTGCGAGCCGCGCGCCGCCGAGAAGCCGAGCACGATGATCAGGAGGCCGATCGTGCCGCCGTAGATGAACCAGAACAGGCGGCGGTAGATGCGCGGGTCCACGAATCCGGCGACCGCGGCGAAGCCGATGCCGGCCGTGATGTAGATGATGTGGCGACGGTCGAAGAAGCCCGGGTCGCCGGCGAGGTCGTTGACGGTGGCCGCCTTGACGGCGCGCTCGCCGATGAACAGGAGCAGCAGCACGGCGGCGACGAGCAGCCAGTCCACGCGGCGCAGGAGGGCGGCGACGCTCATCCCGTCGTCCCCGTCGTCGTGGTCGGCGTGGACGGGAACAGCGGTCCGCCGTTCTGCTGCTGGAGCTGCTGCGCCGGGTCGGTGCCGAGTGCCGGACCGGAGTACACGCCGGCCTGCTCGGCGGCGGCGATCTGCCCGATCGTGGCCTCGTCGATGCCGAAGGCCTTGGCCATCACCTGGCGAACGGCGGGCGCCGCGGTGACGCCGCCGAAGCCGCCCTGCTCGATGACGCACACCACGACGAGCTTCGGATCGGCGGCGGGCGCGTACCCCGCGAACCACGCGAAGTCGCGCTTGCCGAGCTTCTCCGCGGTGCCCGTCTTGCCGGCGACCGCGATCGGGAAGCCCTTGAAGGCGCCGTAGGCGGTGCCGTTCGGGTCGGTCGTGACGCCCTCGAGGCCCTTGCGGATCGCTGCGAGCATGTACGGGTCGAGCTGCACGTGCGTGCCCGGACCCGGGTCGAGCTTCTCGCGCAGGGTGCCGTCCTGGCCGTACACGCCGGCGCCGACGTGCGGCTGGACGAGCGTGCCGCCGTTGGCGATCAGGGAGTAGAGGCGCGCGATCTGCAGCGGCGTCACCTCGAGATCGCCCTGCCCGATCGCCTGCAGCACCGCGTCGCCCGAGGTCCAGCGGTTGTGGATGCGGTCGTCGCCGAAACGGCGGCGCTTGTAGGCGAAGTCCGGGACGCTGCCGGGCGAGTCGCCGCCGATGTCGATGCCCGTCGAGGCGCCGAAGCCGAGGCGATGCGCCCACAGCGGCTGCGGCTCGAAGGTGCCCGCCTTCGGCGTGTCGTCGTAGAGGCGCTTGCCGAGCTCGTAGAAGTACGTGTCGCACGAGACGGTCAGCGCCTGGACCATGTTCATCGGCTCGTTGACGCCCGACTCGAAGTTGCGGTAGACCTGGCCGTCGATCAGCATCTGCGGCGTGCACTGGATATCGGCGTCGGGCTTGATCAGCCCGGCCGCGCCGGCCGCGAAGGCCGTCACCGGCTTGAACGTGGAGCCGGCCGGGTAGAGGCCGTTGAGCGCGCGGTTGAGGAGCGGCGAGTGCTTGGCGTCGCGCGCCAGGCCGTTCCAGTAGCGCTGCCCCTGCGGCCCGGCGAGGATCGCCGGGTCGAAGCCCGGATTCGAGGCCATCGCGCGGATCGCGCCCGTGTTCGGGTCCATCGCGATGATCGCGCCGCCGTCGGCCGCGGGGTGTCCGTGGGTGCGGGCGTACGTGATCGCCTCGCGCAGGGCGTTCTCGGCGGCCGACTGGATGCCGGCGTCGATCGTGAGGCGGATGTTGTCGCCGGGCTTGGCGGCGCGCGACCGCACGATCGGGCCGACCGGGTCGCCGAGCGCGTCGACGCGACGCTGGAGCGAGCCGTTGGTGCCGCGCAGGTAGCGGTCGAAGTGGCGCTCGACGCCGCGCTGCCCGACGACGTCGCCGGCTGTCGCGTTCCGGTAGGTGACCTGATCCTGGACCTGCTCGGCCGAGACCTCGGACAGCTCGCCCCAGAGGTGCGACGCCATCGGGAACATCTTGCCTCCCTGCCCACGGGTCTGGCGATACGAG
>JBPCSR010000190.1:0-7785 GCA_051006935.1 Gaiellales bacterium | reverse complement strand
GCGGCGTCGGAGATCCGCACGAGGTCCTGCGGCACGACGCGGCCGGCGCCGATCGCGAGGTGCCCGACCTCGGAGTTGCCCATCTGGCCCTCCGGCAGGCCGACGTCGCGGCCCGATGCGATCAACTCCCCGTGGGGGCTGGTCGCCCAGAGGCTGTCGAACACGGGCGTGTCGGCCAGCTCCACCGCGTTGCCGGGCCCGGGCGGCGCCAGCCCCCAGCCGTCCAGGATGATCAGGACGACGGGCGCGGTCACGAGGCCGCGGCGGCGATCGCGAGCAGGCTGTCCGGCTGGAGCGAGGCGCCCCCGACGAGGGCGCCGTCGATGTCGGCCTGCGCAAGCAGATCGGCGGCGTTGTCGGGCTTGACCGACCCGCCGTAGAGGATCCGCATCTCGTCGGCGGCGTCCGCGCACAGCTCGCGCAGCTGGTCGCGGATCCACGCGTGCGCCTCCTGGGCGATCTCCGGCGTGGCCGACTTGCCGGTGCCGATCGCCCAGATCGGCTCGTACGCGACGACGACCCGCGGGAAGTCGCCGGCCGCCACGGCCGAGAGCCCCTCCAATACCTGCCGGTCGAGCACCGCCTTGGTGGTGCCCGAGTCGCGCTCGAACTCCGACTCGCCGACGCACAGCACGGGCGTGATGCCGGCCGCCAGCGCCGACGGCACCTTGCGCGCGAGCGCCTGGTCGGTCTCGTTGTCGTCGGCCCGGCGCTCGGAGTGGCCGAGCAGGACGCCCGTGGCGCCCGCGTCGACGAGCATCGCCATCGAGATCTCGCCGGTGTGGGCGCCATCCGCATCGGCGTGCGCGTTCTGGCCGAACACGCCGACGCCGGTGCCGGCGAGCGCGCCGGCGACGACGTCGATCGCCGTGAACGGCGGGCAGATCGCGATCTCGACGTCGCCCGTCCCGCCGAGCCCGTCCTTCAGGCCCTGCGCGAAGGCGAGCGCCTCGCCGCGCGTCTTGAACATCTTCCAGTTGCCGGCGACGAGCGGACGACGGGACATCAGGGGACCTCCGGGATCGCGGCCACGCCGGGGAGCACGCGCCCCTCGAGCAGCTCGAGGCTCGCGCCCCCGCCGGTCGAGACGTGCGTGACCCGGTCGGCGAGGCCGAACTGGGTGATGGCGGCCACGCTGTCGCCGCCGCCGACGACGGTCGTGCCGGGGCACGCGGCCACCGCCTCGGCCACGGCCCGGGTGCCCTCCGCGAACGGGGCCATCTCGAACGCGCCCATCGGGCCGTTCCACAGCACCGTCGCCGCAGTGCGGATGCGGTCCGCGTAGACGGCCACGGTGGCCGGGCCGACGTCGAGCCCCATCCAGCCGGCGGGGACGGCGTCGGCGGGCGTGACCTGCGTGGCCGCGTCGGCGCTGAAGGCGTCGGCGGCGATGACATCGGTCGGCAGCAGGAGCTCGCAACCCGTCTCGGCCGCCTTGGCCTGCGCGCGCAGCGCGATCGCCTGCCCGTCGGCGTCCTCGTGCAGCGAGGCGCCGACCTCGCCACCCGCCGCGACGACGAAGGTGAAGGCCATCGCCCCGCCGATCAGCACGGCGTCGGCGACTTCGACGAGCTTGTCCAGCACGGCGATCTTGTCCGCCACCTTGACGCCGCCGACGATCGCGACGAACGGATGCGACGGCGCCTCGAGGAGCGAGGTGAGCACGCCGACCTCGCGCTCCATCAGCAGCCCCGCGTGCGCCGGCAGGAGGTGCGCGACGCCCTCCGTCGAGGCGTGCGCGCGGTGCGCCGCCCCGAAGGCGTCGTTCACGTACACGTCGGCGAGCGCGGCGAGCTCCGCGGCGAACGCGGCGTCGTTGACCTCCTCCTCCGCGTGGTAGCGCAGGTTCTCGAGCAGGAGCACGTCGCCGTCCGCCAGCCCGGCGACGGCGGCGGCCGCGGACGGTCCGACGCAGTCGTCGGCGAACGCGACGGGCGCGTCGAGCAGCTCGCCGAGGCGGACGGCCACGGGCGCCAGCGTGTACCCGGGGTTGCGCTCGCCCTTCGGCCGCCCGAGGTGGCTGCACAGCACGACCCGGGCACCGCCGCTGCGGAGCTGCTGGATCGTCGGGAGCGCCGCGCGGATGCGCGTGTCGTCGCCGACGGCGCCCGCCGCGTCGATCGGCACGTTCAGGTCGACGCGCACGAGCACACGCCGACCGCGGACGTCGCCGATCTGGGCGAGGCCCCGCCGCGCCACGTCAGACCTTCTGGATCAGGTCGACGACCCGGTTCGAGTAGCCGTACTCGTTGTCGTACCAGCTGACGACCTTGGCCATGCGGCCGTTGGCCATCGTCAGCTGGGCATCGACCACCGACGAGTAGGTGGAGCCGATCACGTCGCTCGACACGATCGGGTCCTCCGTGTACTGGAGGATCCCCGCGAGGTCGCCGGTGTCGGCCTTGGCCTTGATCGCCGCGTTGATCTCCTCCGCGGAGGCCTCGCGGCCGAGCTCGACGACGAGGTCGACGACCGAGCCGTCGGGCACCGGGACGCGCATGGCGATGCCGTCGAGGCGGCCCTTCATCTCCGGGATCACGAGGCCGATCGCCTTGGCGGCGCCGGTCGAGGTCGGGATGATGTTCTGCGCGGCGGCGCGGGCGCGGCGCAGGTCCTTGTGCGGCAGGTCGAGGATCTGCTGGTCGTTCGTGTACGCGTGCGTGGTCGTCATGAAGCCGCGCTCGACGCCGAACTCGTCGAGCAGGATCTTCGTGAACGGCGCGAGGCAGTTGGTCGTGCACGACGCGTTCGAGATGATGTGGTGCGACGCCGGGTCGTAGTCGTTGCCGTTGACGCCGAGGACGATGGTGATGTCCGGATCGGTGGCGGGCGCGGAGATGATCACCTTGCTCGCCCCGGCGGCGAGGTGCTTGCCGGCGCCGTCCCGATCGGTGAAGAATCCCGTCGACTCGAGCACGACCGGCACGTCGAGCTCCTTCCACGGCAGCGCGCCCGGATCGCGCTCGGCGAGGACGCGGATCTCGCGCCCGTCGATGGCGATGCCGCCGTCGGTCACCTCGACCTGGTGGTCGAAGCGGCCGAGCACCGAGTCGTAGCGCAGCAGGTGCGCGAGCGTCTTCGGGTCCGTGAGGTCGTTGATGGCGACGATCTCGATGTCCGCCTTGCGTGCGTACGCGGCGCGGAGGACGTTGCGGCCGATGCGGCCGAAGCCGTTGATGGCGACACGGGTGGACACGGATGATCCTCCTTGCGAGGGGACGGGTTCGGTGGTCTGGCGTGGCTGCGCCGTGGCACGGCGCGTACATCGGGATCCTAGGGGCGCGGGCGGCGTGGTTCGGCCGGTTCCCCGGACGCGTCCGCCGCGGCGACGAGACGGCGCAGCCGACCCGCCAGGGTCGGGCGCGGTATCCCGCCGGCCTCCGCCAGCTCCGCGAGCGTCATCTCGGGGTTGTCGAGGCGCAGGCGCGCGGTGGCGCGCAGCTCCTCCGGCAGCCCGTCCAGCACGCCCTCGTCGATCAGCCGATCGATCGCGGCGGTCTGCGCGCGCGCCGCCTGCACCTGGCGGCTCAGGTTCGCGGTGTCGAAGTTGGCGCGGCGGTTGGCGTCGCCGCGGGCGCTGCGCACGACCTCGTCCTCGGCCACGTCGAGCGCCGCGCCCTCCGCGCCGAGCGCCGTGAGGAGGTCCTGCACGGACTCGCGCCGGCGGCTCATCACCTCGGCCCAGCGCTCGCGCTGCCGCACCCGCACGTCGATGCCCAGCTCGCCGGCCGCAGCCGCGAGCAGGTGCGCGAAGCCGGCCCCGTGCGTGCGGATCTCGAGGTGCGCCGGGCGCCCCGGCGGCGAGACGCTCCCGGCGGCGGCGAACGCGCCCTGGAGCAGCGCCACCCGGCAGCAGTCGCGCGCGGCCAGCGATGGCGCGACCGTCAGGCGCGGCCGCCCGGCGTCGTCGATTACGCCCGCGCGGCGCAGCAGGACCGCGCTCGCCTCCTCCTCCGCCAGCGCCAGCTGCACGCGCTGGTGCAGGCCGAGGCGCTCGGGCGTGTACGCGCGGATGCCGCACATCACGCCCTCCTCGCGCAGCGCCGTGAGGATCTGGCGACCGACCGCGTGCGAGCCGACGTCGATCTCGGCGTGGGCATGCCCGCCGCCCGTCAGGTGCAGCGAGCCCGCGCCACGCAGCACGGCGGCGAGATAGGCGATGCGGCAGCAGTGCCGCTCGAGCGGGTGGTGCGCGATCTCCTCGCGGACGTTGCTCGAGAAGGTCATCGCCGGGCGGGCTGCGGGCGACGCGCCTGCGCGACCAGCGCGCGGCCGAGGCGCAGCGGGTCGTGATGGTGCCCGTCGGTGATGCGTGCGACGACGACCTCCAGATCCGTCCGCTGGAGCGCCGCGCGGTCGAAGTCGACGGGGATCAGCCCCGGTGCGGGCACGCGACGCGTCGTCGGGACGAGCACGGTCTGCACGATGCCCGGGCCGAGGTGCTGCTCGAGCCGGTCGATGTGCGTGGCCGCGTCGTAGCCGATCGTCTCGTGCGGCTCCTGGAGGAGGTTCGCGACGTAGACGCGCCGCGCGTGCGAGGCGCGCACCGCCTCCGCGAGGCCCGGCACGAGCAGCGGCGGGATCGTGGAGGTGAACAGCGAGCCGGGCCCCAGCACGATCAGGTCGGCGGTGCGCAGCGCCTCGACGGCCTCGGGATGCGGCTGCGGCTGCTCCGGCTGCAGGCGCAGGCGGCGCACGGCGCGGCGCTCGCTCGCCACCGCCGTCTCGCCCGCGACGACGCGCCCGTCCTCCATCTCGGCGACGAGCACCGCCTTCTCGCGCGTCGCGGGCAGCACGCTGCCGGCGATCGCGAGCACGTGCGACGACAGCGCGACGGCGGCGTCGAACGACCCGGCCACCTCCGTCAGCGCGGCCAGCACGAGGTTGCCCAGCGAGTGGCCCTCGAGATCGCCGCGGTCGAAGCGGTGCTGGAACACCTCCGCGAGCACCGACTCGTCGTCGGCCAGCGCGACCAGGCAGTTGCGCACGTCGCCGGGCGGCGGCATGCCGAGGTCGCGACGAAGGCGCCCGGAGGAGCCGCCGTCGTCGGTCAGCGTCACGATCGCCGTCGGGTGCACGCCGGCCAGCTTGAGCCCGCGCAGCACCGTCGACAGGCCCGTGCCGCCGCCGAGGCAGACGATGCGGGGCTCAGCGCGCATCGACGCCCTCCAGCGCGAGCAGGCGCCGCTTGCGCTCGTCGCCGAGCGCGCCGTACATGCCGATGCCGCCGTCCGATCTGATGACGCGATGGTACGGCACGACGATGCTCAGGGGGCCGCGTGCGCAGGCGGCGCCGGCGGAGCGCGCGGCTCGCGGTCGCCCCGCCAGCTCGGCGACCTCCCGGTACGACGCCGTCTCGCCGCGCGGGATCGTGCGGATCGCCGCGACCATGCGCCGATCGAGCACCGTCAGCCCGAACCACGCGCACGCCGGCTCGATGTCGACGTCGGCGAAGTCATCGACGCCACCGGCGAGGTACGCCGCGATACGCGTCGCCAGCTCGCGGGCACCGGGGGCCGACGCGCCAGGCGTTCCGGTGCGGCGCCGGTCGGCGGGCTCCTCGAGGTCGATCAGCGCCGCGCCGTCATAGTGCAGGAGGCCCGCGCCCCAGCCGGGGACGTCGAAGGCGTAGGCGATCACGTCCGCGCGTCCGGCAGCTGGCGGCGCTCGTTCGGCAGCGCGGCCGGCGAGGCGCCGCCGAGGCGGTGGAGCGCGCTGTGGATCCTCCGCGCGGTGGCCGACGGCAGCCCCGGCACCCCCTCGAGCTCCTCCGGCGTCGCGGCCATCACGGCGTCGATCGAGCCGAAGTGCGCGAGCAGCGCCTTGCGTCGCGCCGCGCCCACGCCCGGGATCGTCTCGAGCACGGACTGCGTGGCCGCGTTGCTGCGCCCCCGGCGGTTCTGGCGCAGGGCGAAGCGGTGGGCCTCATCGCGCACCTGGCGCAGCAGGAGCAGGGCCGGCGAGCCGGCGTCGAGCATCACCGGCGCGGACCGCCCCGGCACGAACACCTCCTCCTCGCGCTTGGCCAGGCCGATCACGGCCACGCGCGGCGCCTCGACGCCGCGCATCGCGGTGACGGCGGCGTTGAGCTGGCCCTTGCCGCCGTCGATCACGACGAGGTCGGGCGCGGCCGCGAACGAGGCGTCCTCGTCGCCCGCGGCGAGGCGCGTGAAGCGGCGCGTGATGACCTCGGCCATCGACTTGAAGTCGTCGAGGGCGCCGTGGCGGATCGCGAACGACCGGTACTGGTCGCTGCGCGGCACGCCGTCCTGGAACACCACCATCGAGGCGAACTGGTGCTCGCCGCCGAGCGTGGAGATGTCGTAGCACTCGATGCGGCGCGGCAGGCCCTCGAGGCCGAGCGCGTCGCGCAGCTCCTCCAGCGCGTCGGCACCGCGCGTCCGCGTGCGCTCGTCCTGCAGGCGCACGCCCTCGCACGCGAGCTCGGCGTTGCGCTGCGCCAGCTCCTGCAGGCGCCGCCACTCGCCGCGCGCGGGCGACCGCAGCTCCACCGCGGCGTCGCGCCGGTCGGCGAGGAGCGCGTGCAGCTCGTCGGCGCGCGCGAGGCGGGGCGGCACGACGACGAGCGGCGGGATCGCCACGCCGGCGCCGTAGCGCTCGTCGACGACCGCCTCCAGCACGTCGTCCAGCGTGGCGCCGCGCGTGTTGTCGAAGACGAACTCGATCCGCTCGGCCATCCGCCCACCGCGCTGCGGCCACACGTGCACGACCGCCACCTCCTCGCCGAGCGCGATGCCGAGCACGTCCGCGTCGCCCGCGTCGGTGCGGTCGACCAGCTGCTGCTCGTCGAGCAAGCGCACCGCCGCGAGCCGGTTGCGGGCGCGCGCCGCGTCCTCGTAGCGCTGCTCGGCGGCGGCCCGCTCCATCTCGGCCTCGAGCTGGCGTCGGATCGTGACGGTGTCGCCCTCGAGGAAGCGGATCACCTCGCCGATCAGCGCGCCGTAGTCCTCCTCCGACACCTTGCCGACGCACGGGGCGAGGCACCGGCCGATGTGGAAGTCGAGGCAGGGCGAGCCCGAGCGCCGCCCCGGCGTCGGGCCCTCGCAGGGCCGGAACGGGAACACCCGGTTGAGGACGTCGAGCGTCTCGCGTACCTTGCTGGCGCTCGGGTACGGGCCGAACAGCCGCGCGTTGCGGCGGTCGCCGCGCCGGGTGAAGAGCACGCGCGGGAACGCCTCCCCGGTCGTCACCGCGATCATCGGATACGACTTGTCGTCGCGCAGCCGGACGTTGAAGGGCGGGCGATGCTGCTTGACCAGCGTCTGCTCGAGCAGCAGCGCCTCGGTCTCGGTGCCCGTGACGGTCACATCGATGTCGGCCACGCGCAGCACGAGCTCCGCGGTCTTGCGCTCGAGCCCGCGATCGGGGCGGGCGTACGACCCGACGCGCTTGCGCAGCGACTTGGCCTTGCCGACGTAGAGCACGTCGCCGGCCTGGTCGCGGTAGACGTAGACGCCCGGATCGTCGGGCAGCAGGCGCGCCCGCTCGCGGATGAGATCGACGCCGGTGGCCACACGGCAATCGTAGTGCGCGGCCCGTTCTAGCCGACCAGCGCCGCGCCCGAACGGCCGTCGTCCGTGTCGATCGGGCGCGCCGTCGCCGTGGCGTGCGCCGCGAAGCCCGCGGGGCCGATCAGCGGCAGCCGCAGCCGCGTCAGCGGCAGCTCCACCTCCGCGTACGTCGCATCGCCGACGCGGCGCACGGTCAGGACCGTGCCGGCCGGGACCTCCGGCGTGCGGCCGATCGCCGCGGTCAGCGCCGCGG
>JBPCSR010000189.1:0-5055 GCA_051006935.1 Gaiellales bacterium | reverse complement strand
GCACCGGCTCGCGCGCGACGCGACGGCGCTCGACGGCGCGACGCGGCTCGTGCGCGCACGCGACTGGCGCGAGCGGGGCTTCGCGCTCGTGCGCCTGCCCGACGGCACGCTCGTGCGCGACGCCGCGGGGCTCGCGACGGGCCAGGCGATCGCCGTGGAGCTGAAGGGCGCTACGCTCGATGCCGTGATCGAGACCGTCCACCCCGACGCCGCGGAGGCCGACGCATGACCGAGCCGCAGAAGGTGTCGTTCGAGCAGGGACTCGAGCGGCTCGAGGCGATCGCCGAGAAGCTCGGCGAGGCCGAGCTGAGCGTCGAGGAGACGATCGCGCTCCTGCGCGAGGGCAAGGGGCTCGAGCAGGCGCTGCGCGCCTACCTCGAGAAGGCCGAGAAGGACCTCGAGCAGATCGAGAAGGGCAAGGGCCTGACGGCATTCGTCATCGAGGACCCCGCCGACGGCGCGGCGTAGCGCGGCACGCACGATGGACCACCGCTCTTCCGAGCTCGCCCCGGATTGCCGGGCCACGCCCATCGAGGCCCTGCTCGACGACCGCAACGAGCCCGGCACGCACTTCCTGCGTTCGCACCACGGCGTGCCCGTGCTGGAGGAGCGCGACTACGCGCTCGAGGTGACGGGCCTCGTCGGGCGCTCCGTGCGCTGGTCGCTCGCCGACCTGCGCAAGCTCTCGCACACGACCGCCCACGTGACGCTCGAGTGCGCCGGGCACCGCCGCACGGAGCTCGACCCGCCCGCGACGGGCGTGCCGTGGGCGCTCGGCGCCGTCGGCCACGCGCGCTGGGCGGGCGGGCAGCTCTCCGACCTGCTCGACATCGTGCGCCCGGCGCCGGAGGCCACCCACATCGTGTTCCACGGCGCCGACCCCGGCGCGGTCGAGGGCTACGACGAGCCGCAGCCGTTCGCCCGCGCGGTGCCGCTGCGCGACCCGGTCGTGCGCGAGACGATCCTCGCCTGGGAGATGAACGGACGCCGCCTCGAGCCGGAGCACGGCTATCCCGTCCGCGCGATCGTCCCCGGCTGGTACGCCGTCGCCTCCGTCAAGTGGCTCACGCGCATCGAGCTGATCGCGGGCGAGTTCGCGGGCTTCTACCAGGCCGTGGACTACCGGCTGCGCGAGGAGGGCGAGCCGCTCCCCGGCCGCGAGCTCACCCGCATGCCCGTCAACTCGCTGATCACCTCGCCGCGCGCCGATGAGACGCCGGCGTCCGGCGAGCAGGTGCTCCAGGGCATCGCCTGGGGCGGCAGCGGGGGCATCGGCGGGGTCGACGTGCAGGTCGACGACGGACCGTGGCTGCCGACCCGCATCGATCCCGGACCGGGCCGCCACGCCCCCACGCGCTTCTCCGTCGCCGTCGAGCTGACGGCCGGTACGCACGTGGTGCGCTCGCGGGCCCGCGACCGCGACGGCTCGGCGCAACCGGACGCGACGCCGTGGAACAGCCGCGGCTACGGCGTCAACGGCCTCTGCGCGATCACGCTGACGGTCGTCTAGCGGGCGCCGGGCGCCGTCGTGCTCGCCGAGGCGGCGGCGACTGCCCGCTCGAGCGCGAGCCCGAGCGCGTCGCCCGCGACGAGCCGCGCGGCGAGCTTCCCGCAGAGCGAATCGCCCGCCCCGGTCGTGTCGACGACGTCCACCGCGGGCGCGTCGACCTGCAGCACGGCGTCGCCGTCGACGAGCAGGGCGCCGGCCGCGCCGAGGGTGACGATCACGGGCGCGTCGGTGAGCGCCTGGAGCACGCGTGCGGCGCGCTCGGGATCGCGCACGCCCGTGAGGTCCGCGGCCTCGTGCTCGTTCGGGATGAGGATCGGCTGCGCGGCGGCGAGCGCGCTCGGCACGGGCCGCGACGGCGCCGGGTTCACGACCACGCGCCAGCCCGCGTCGACCGCGGCGCGCGCCGCAACGCCGAGCGCGTCGTCGGGCGCCTCGAACGACAGCAGCACCACGCCGTCGTCGCCCGCGAGCGCACCCGCGCGCATGCCGATCAGCGCGTTCGCGCCCGGTGCGACCGCGATCTGGTTGCGCCCGTCGGCGTCGACCACGATCAGCGCCACGCCCGTGGCGGCCTCCGCGCTGCGCGTGACGTGCGCGACGTCGATGTCGGCGGCGCGCAGCTCGGCGAGCGCGGCGTCGCCCGTCGCGTCGTCCCCCACGCAGCCGACCATCCGCACCTCGGCGCCGGCGCGGGCCGCGGCGACCGCCTGGTTGGCACCCTTGCCCCCGCCGAAGCGCTCGAACACCCCGCCCGAGACCGTCTCACCCTCGCGTGGGAGGCGCTCGACCCGCACGACCTCGTCGACGTTGATCGAGCCGACGACGGCGACGACGCCCACCGGCGGCTAGACCGCGGCGGCGATCGGCAGCCGGAGGATCTCCGCCACGTCGGCCTGCTCGGCGCCGTACATGTGCTCCATGTACCCGACGCCGGCGTCCTTGTCCTCGGGCGTGAACGCCGAGATCGCGTCGGTCGCGAGCACGATGCGGTAGCCGCTGATGAACGCGTCGCCCGCCGTGTGCTGCACGCAGATGTGCGCGTGCTGCCCGGTCATGATCACCGTGTCGACGCCGTGCTGGCGGAGGTACATGTCGAGGCCCGTCTCGTGGAAGCCCGAGTACCAGCGCTTGGCGAACTGCACGTCGCCCGGCTGGGGCGCGAGCTCCGCGATCACCTGCGCGCCCGGCGTGCCGGCCATCGCGTGCGCGCCCCACAGGCGCTCCTCGGCGTCCCCGGGGAGATGCGCGTCGTTCACGTAGCAGACGGGCCAGCCGCGGTCGCGCGCGCCGTCGAGCAGCCGCGCGAGCGGCTCGATGCAGGCCTGCGAGGGCGGGTTCGCAAGCGCACCCGTGACGAAGTCGACGAGCATGTCCGCGACGATCACGGCGGGGCGGCTGAGCGGCTCCATCGCCCGAACCGTATCAATTCGGCAAATGCGACCCGGCTCACCGCGTCGGCCGCTGGGGCGTGTGGCACCATGGGGCCTGTTCCCGATTGAGAGGACCCTGTATGGCCCTGCGCCGAGCATCTGCCCGACGTCTCCTGATCGCGTTCGCCGCCCTCGCCGCGGCGCTCGCCCTGCCCGCGCTCGCGAGCGCGAAGAGCAATCTCCAGGTGGGCTTCATCGACAACGCGTACGCGAACTCCGCGCCGTCCGCGTTCTGGTCCGATGCCCAGGCCCTCGACGTGGGCGCGCTCCGCTACGACATGCAGTGGAAGCACATCGCCCCGACCAAGCCGGCGAACCCGCGTGACCCCGCCGACCCCGCCTACCAGTGGGCGTCGTCGGACCAGTTCGTGCTGGGCGCCGCCGCCCACGGCCTGACCGACCGCGTGATGTTCACCCTGTGGGCCACGCCGGACTGGGCGACGACCGCGAAGACGGCGAAGTCGGCCCAGATGCCGAACCTGAAGGCCTGGAAGGACTTCGCATTCGCGTGCGCCACCCGGTACTCGGGCGCGTACACGCCGGCCGGCGCGTCGGCGCCGCTGCCCCGCGTGACGGCCTGGGAGACGTGGAACGAGCCGAACGGCAGCTTCGCCCTGCTCCCGCAGAAGAAGAACGGCAAGTGGGTCTCGCCGTCGAACTACGTGAAGCTCCTCAACGCGCTCAAGGGCCAGGTCAACGCGGCCCTCCCCTTCAAGCCCACGTTCGTCGCGGGTGCGCTGTACAAGCAGGGCAGTGCGAGCAACCCGACGCCGATCCAGTTCATGGAGGGCATGAAGGCGGCCGGCGCGAAGTTCGACGTGCTCTCGATGCACCCGTACAACAACGTTCCGCGGCTCGGCCTCAAGGACGGCGTCGCGCAGAGCAAGACGAACCCCTCGTTCATCGGCGTCGGCAACTTCCAGACGTTCATCACCCGCGCCAACCAGATCTTCGGCCGCAAGTACCCGATCTGGGTGACCGAGTTCGGCTGGGCGACCCCGGCCGTCGGCAAGTCCCAGTACACGGTGTCCTTCAACCAGCAGGCGCAGTTCGCCTACGAGTCGATCCTGCGCTTCAAGCAGCTGCCGCAGGTCGAGCGGATGGTGTGGTTCCTGATCAAGGACGATCCGCCGAGCGGCACCGGCGCCTGGTACTCGACCGGGCTGCGCAAGCTCAACGACGCCGAGAAGCCGTCCTACGGGTCGTGGCAGTCCGCTGCGGCCAAGTTGCGGCGCTCGCCGATCCACTGAGCCGGCTCGCCGGCACCGCGGAGGGGATCGTCGGGCGACGCCTGCGCCTGCTCGTCGCCGTGGCGGCGTGCGCCGTGGCCGCGGTCGCTCCCGCGTCGGCCCAGGCGAACCGGTCGCTGGCGGTCGGCTTCATCGACAACTCCTATGCGTCGGCCGACCCCGGCGGCTTCTGGGCGAACGCGAAGACCCTCAACGTCGGCTTCCTCCGCTGGGACGTGCAGTGGAGCACGATCGCGGCGACGCGCCCGAAGCACCCGCGCGATCCGGCCGACCCGGCCTACGCCTGGGGGCCGACCGACGCGTACGTGCAGCAGGCGGCGGCCCACGGCATGCTCGGACGCGTGATGTTCACCCTCTGGTCGACGCCGCGCTGGGCGGGCGCGCACGTGCGCCACGCCACCACGGCCGACATGCCGAACCTGCGCTCCTGGCGCGACTTCGTGCAGGCGTGCGCGCGCCGCTACTCGGGTCGCTACATTCCGCCGGGCGCCACGGAGCCGCTGCCGCGCGTGACCGCGTGGGAGACGTGGAACGAGCCGAACGCGATCTTCGCGCTGCGGCCGCAGTTCGCGCACGGCGTGGCGGTCGGGCCGCGCAACTACGTGAAGCTCCTGAACGCGCTCAAGCGCGAGGTGCGCAGCGCGATCCCGCAGCGCTCGACGTTCGTCGCCGGCGCCTTCTACAAGCAGGGCGGGGCGCAGGGCCTCACCCCCGTCGAGTTCATGCGCGGCATGCAGGCGGCAGGCGCGACGTTCGACGTGCTGTCGATGCACCCGTACAACCGCACGGCCACGCTCGGCCTGCGCGACGGCCTCCGTGAGAGCACCACGAACCCGAGCTTCATCGGCATCGCGAACCTCGGCAC
>JBPCSR010000188.1:0-4892 GCA_051006935.1 Gaiellales bacterium | reverse complement strand
GAATCCGCGCGTCTTCGGCCCCGGCCAGTCCGCGCAGACCCTGATCCAAAAGTCGGGCGTGCTGATCGAGCAGCGCGGCGACGATCGCTACGTGCTGCTCGTGCGCCCGTCGTTCGCGGCCTCCGTCGCCGAGTGGCTGCTCGACGGCATGGTCGGCCTCGCCGCCGACGCCGCGGCCTGACCTCCTTAACTGGACAAAGGTGCAAGACCCCTTCGTCCAGTTAAGCGGGGTTGTTTCGCTCTGTTGAGCGGATCTCGCGGCGGCATCGCCGCGCGTTCGCCGGTCTTGACTGGACGGAGGGGTCGGGCCTGGGTGATCCAGCTCGCGTCAGCGGGACTGCATCGGCCGGCGCTCCGGGGCGTCGAGCCAGGGGCGCTCGCGCTCGAGCGCCGCGCCCACCTGGAAGGTCGTCGCGTCGTCGAAGGTGCGGCCCACGATCTGAAGCCCCGTCGGCACGCCGTTATCGGCGAATCCGCTCGGGACGTTCAGCACCGGGCAGGCGCTGAGGACGTTGAACACCGGCGTGAGGATCGCGTCGAAGTAGAACGGCACGTCCCGGCCGCCGACCTCGAGGCCGTGATCGGCGTAGCCGTCGCCGGCCGCGAGGCCGCGGGTGCCCACGGTGGGGCAGAGGAGCGCGTCGTACGCCTCGAGCGTCGGCGCGATGCCGTTCCAGATCTCCGCCTCGATCTCGATCTGGTCCCACCCGGTCGTCGTGCCCTGCAGCTCCACGAAGTGCTCGCTGAAGGCGATCGTGTAGTCGCACATCGCGTCGCGGTGCTCGTCGAGCATCGTGGCGATCCACGCGCCGAAGATCTGCGCGTAGTGGTAGGCGGCCGCCCGCCGGAAGCCCGCGTGGTCGATCGGCAGTGCGACCTCCTCGACCTCGGCGCCCGCGTCGCGCAGCGCCTGCGCGGCGTCGCGCGTGTTGCGCTCGATCTCGAGGTCCAGCGGGAACGCGCCGCCGAAATCGGTCGTGAAGGCGAGGCGGAGGCCCTTCGCCGTCGTCGGGATCGGCCCGAGCTCGAGCGTGGGACGCAGCGAGCGGTGGTCCATCGGGTGCGGACCGGCGAGCACGTTCTGGAAGAGCCGCATGTCCTCGACGGTGCGGGCGAGCCCGCCGTTGTGGCAGTACATGTCGAGGCCGAAGGGCGGCTCGCACGGCACGCGCCCGTGCGGCGCCTTGAAGCCGACGACGCCGTTGAACGACGCGGGGATGCGGATCGAGCCGCCGATGTCGGAGCCGCCGGCGAGCGTCGACGTCCCCGCGGCGAGCGACGCGCCCGCGCCGCCGGACGACCCGCCGACGCCGAACTCGGGGTTCCACGGATTGCGCGTGACGCCGTGGATGCGCGAGTGCGTGAAGGCCGCGCACGAGAATTCGGGCGTCGTCGTCCGCGCGTGCTGGATGCAGCCGGCGTCGAACATGCGCTGGGCCAGCGGCGACGACGCGTCCGGGACGAGGTCCTGGTAGACCAACGACCCCATCGACAGGGGCTGACCGGCCACAGCCATCTCGTCCTTGATCGACGTGACGATGCCCTCGAGCGGCCGCGCCGTGCCGTCGCGCCAGCGCTGCTCCGCGGCGCGGGCCTCCTCGCGCGCCTCGTCGTAGCGCGTGAAGCAGAACGCGTTGAGGGTCGGCTCCACGGCGTCCGCGCGCACGATCAGCGCGTCGAGCACCTCGACGGGCGAGAAGGTCCCGGCGGCGTAGCCGGCGAGCGCATCGGATGCCGTGAGGTAGGCGAGGTCGGTCACTGGTCGTTCCTCCGCAGGAACGCCTCGACCGTCTCGGCGTAGAGATCGGCCTCCTCGATGTGGGCGACGTGCGACGACTCCTCGAAGCGCGCCGACTCGGCGTGCGGGATGCCCTCCGCGATGCGCAGCGCGCACGGCTCGCCGAGCTCGTCGTAGGCGCCGTAGGTGATCAGGGTCGGCTGGGTGATGCGGTGCAGATCGGCATCACGCGACCAGTCGCGCATCGTGCCGACGAGCGTGAACTCGTTGGGGCCGTTCATGGTGTTGTAGACCTGGTTCCCGTCGAGCGACGCGCCCGTCTTCTCCATGCACTCGGGCCACGGATCGAGGCGGCACACGTGCCGCGTGTAGAACGCCATCTCGGCGGCCGGGTAGCGGGGATCGTCGAGGTCGCCGGCCAGCAGCACCTCGCCGTGCGGCGCGGGCAGCTCGGCCATCAGGCGCCGGCAGTTCTCGCCGAAGATCGGCATGTTCGAGGACGTGGAGGCGAGCACGACCGACTGGATGCCGTCGGGCTGGCGGCAGAGGTAGTCGATCGACAGCCACCCGCCCCATGACTGCCCGAGCAGGTGGCAGCGGTCGAGGCCGAGCGCCTCGCGCATCTGCGCGACCTCGCCGGTGAAGTAGTCGAACGTCCACAGCGACGGGTCGTCGGGCATGTCGGAGCGGCCGCAGCCGAGCTGGTCGTAGACGACGACGGGGCGGTGCTCGGCGAGGCGCTCCTCGAGCGGCTCCAGGTAGTACGCCGCCGCGCCCGGCCCGCCGTGCAGGAGCAGGATCGGCAGCGCGTCGCCGCCGCCGCTGCGCCGGTACCAGATGCGACCGTGCTCGAGCTCGATGTACCCCTCGGTGCTGCTCATGCGATCGACCTCCGTTTCGGTTTCCAGCCCGGCCGGGGAACGCTATCGCGCAGGAGCCGCGTATAGGGGTCCGCCGGCGCATCGAGGATCGCCGCCGTCGGCCCCGCCTCCACCACGCGCCCGCGGTGCATGACGATCGCGTCGTCGGTCAGCTGCCGCACGACGGCCAGGTCGTGGCTGATGAGGATGTACGAGACCCCCGTCGCATCGCGGATGTCGGCGAGGAGGTTGAGGATCTGCGCCTGGATCGACACGTCGAGGGCCGCGACGGATTCGTCGAGGATGAGGATGCGCGGCTCGGCGGCGAGCGCGCGGGCGATGGCGATGCGCTGACGCTGCCCGCCGGAGAGCGCACGCGGCAGCGCGTGCAGCTGGCGGTCGTCGAGGCCGACGAGCCCGCCGAGCTCGGCGACGCGCGCGGATCGCTCGTCCCTGCCGCCGCCGCGGTGCAGCCGCAGCACCTCGTCGATCTGCGCAGCGCCCGATTGGCGCGGATCGAGGCTCGAGTACGGATCCTGGAAGACGATCTGGATCTCCGCGCCGCGCCGACGGCGCTCGGCGGCCCGTCGCGCGGGCGCCGAGCGGTCGCTGCCGCAGGCGGTGATGGTGCCGGAGGTGGGGCGCTCGAGCCCGGTGATCATGCGGGCCACCGTGGTCTTGCCCGACCCCGACTCGCCCACGATCGCGAGCGAGCCGCCCGTCGGCAGGGCGAACGAGACGTCGTCGACCGCGACCTGCGATCCGAACACCTTGGTGAGGTGGTCGACGGCGAGGATGGCCTCAGGCACGGGTCGCCTCCATCCGCAGACGGCCGCGGAGCTCCCGGGCGCGGACGCACCGCACGCTGCCCCCGTCGAGCTCCTCGAGCGGCGGCGTCGCGGCGCGGCAGCGGTCTTCGGCGAACGGGCAGCGGTCCGCGAACGCGCAGCCGGTCGGCGCCTCGAAGGCCGAGCGCGGTCGGCCGGGGATCGCTACGAGCCGCGCCGTCGTCGCCTCGATGTCGGGGCGCGCCGCGACGAGCGCGGCGGTGTAGGGGTGCAGCGGATCCGCGTAGAGCGCGTCGGCCGCCTGCTCCTCCACGATGCGGCCCGCGTACATCACCGCGGTGCGATCGCACACGGCGCCCGCGAGCTCGAGGTCGTGGGTGATGAACAGGAGCGCGAGGCCGCGGTCGCGCCGAAGCTCGTCGAGCAGCGCCATCACGTCGGACTGCGTCGTCACGTCGAGCGCGGTCGTGGGCTCGTCCGCCAGGAGCAGCGCCGGCTCCGACAGCAGCACGGCGGCGATCATCACGCGCTGGAGCATGCCGCCCGAGAGCTCGTGCGGATGCTGCCGCAGGCGACGCGCGCCCTGGTCGATGCCGACCACGTCGAGCAGCTCGATCGCGCGCCGCTCGGCGTCGCCGCGCGCCATGCCGTCGTTGGTGCGGAGGCCCTCGGTGAGGAAGTCGCCGATCGAGCGCACGGGGTTGATGTGCGCGCGCGGATCCTGGAAGACCATGCCGACGCGCCGCCGGTAGCGCCGCAGATCCGCGCCGCGCAGCGGCATCACGTCGTCGCCGTCGAAGCGGATCGACCCGCGCACCACGGCGCCGTCGGGGAGGAGCCGCGCGATCGCGCGCGCCGTCATCGACTTGCCGGACCCCGACTCGCCGACGAGGCCGACGGCCTCGCCTCGGCCGATGCGCAGGGACGTGCCGAACAGCACGGGGCGCATCTGGCCGCGCACCGGCAGGTCGACCGCCAGGTCGTCGAGCTCCACGAGGGCGGTCATCGGCCGTCCCCCGCGGATCGCTCGTTGAGGCGCTCGCCGAGCAGGTTGACGGCGACGACGACGACCACGATGCAGAGGCCGGCGGCGAGCGACTCCGCCGGATACCCCTGCAGGACGCCGGCCTGCCCTTCGGCCACCATCACGCCCCAGTCGGGCTGCGGCGGCTGGACGCCGAGGCCGATGAAGGAGATCGCCGCGAGGTCGACCATCGCGTAGCCGAACAGGATCGTCGCCTGCGCGACGAGCAGGCCGCTGATGTTCGGGACGAGGTGCCGCAGGCAGATGCGCCACGCGCTGAACCCCTGCACCTCGAGCGCGGCGATGTACGGCTGGTTGCGCTCCTGCATGGCCGCGGCGCGCAGGACGCGGGCGATGTACGGCGCGTACGCGATCGCCAGCGCGATCGCCGCCGTCTGCAGGCTCGCGCCGAACACGGCGGCGGCGAGGATCGCGAGCAGGATGCCCGGGAAGGCGAACAGGATGTCCATCACGACGGTCAG
>JBPCSR010000187.1:0-4876 GCA_051006935.1 Gaiellales bacterium | reverse complement strand
CTGCTGTTCGCCGCGGTGCTCGGCCCGGGCCTGATCGCCGGGCTCTCCGACGACGACCCGGCGGGCATCACGACCTACGCGGTGATGGGCGCCGACCACGGCTACGCGCTGCTCTGGGTGCTCGTCGTCGCGACGGGGATGCTCGTCCTCTACCACCTGCTCGGCGTGCGCATCGGGGTCGCCACCGGCCAGGGGATGATCGGCCTCGTCCGCGAGCGCTACGGCGTCCGCGTCGGCAGCGGCATCCTCGCCTGCCTCCTCGTCGCGAACCTCGGCACGCTGGCGGCGGAATACGCCGGCATCGCAGCGGCGCTCGGCCTCGTGGGCATCCCGCGCGAGCTGTCCGTGCCGGCCGCAGCGATCATCATCACGCTCCTGGTCGTGCGCTCGTCGTTCCACCTCGTCGAGCGGATCCTGCTCGCGCTCGGAGCGCTGCTCGCGTCGTACATCCTGTCGGGTCTGCTCGCGCACCCCGACTACGGCGCGACGCTCGACGGCATCGTGTTCCCGGGCACGAGCGGCCACGAGGGCGCGCTGATCACCGCCGTCGCCGTCGTCGGCACCACGATCGCGCCGTGGGGCCTCTCGTTCATCCAGTCGTACGCCGTCGACAAACGCATCAAGGCCGACGAGCTGCGGGCGGAGGACGTCGACATCGTCTCGGGCGCGGTCCTGACCGGCGTCGTGGGGCTGTTCGTGATCATCGCCTGCGCCGCGACGCTCCACGCGACGGGCACGTCGATCGCCGACGCGGCCGACGCGGCGATCGCGCTCGAGCCGCTGGCCGGCGGCCTCGCGAGCACGCTGTTCGGCGTCGGGCTGCTCGCGGCGGGCACGCTCGCCGCCGCAGTGGTGCCGCTGTCGACGGGCTACTCGATGGCCGAGGCGGTCGGCATGGAGGCCCGCATCGACGACAGCCTCCGCGAGGCGCCGCTGTTCTACGGCACGTTCATCGCGATGACGGCCCTCGCCGCGCTGATCGTGGCGCTGCCGTTCATCCCGCTCCTGCCGATCCTGTTCCTGTCGCAGGTCCTCAACGCGGTGCTCCTCGTCCCGATCCTGATCGCGCTCGCGCGCATCGGCGGCGACGAGCGCGCGATGGGCCCGCTGCGCGTCGGACGCGCGCAGGCGGGGCTCCTGTGGGCGAGCGCGATCGGGCTGGGCATCACGAGCGCGGTGCTGATCGGCACGCTCATGCTCGACCTGCTGCCGTAGCGCCGTACGATCCACGCGGTGGAACGCGGCAGCGGCGACCGTGTCCCGGCGGTACCATCACCGTCATGCAACGCCCCCTGCCGCGCGAGGCGTTCCTCCGCGAGGACACCTACGCCAAGACCCGCCTCCCCGTCGACTTCGCGTGGACGCTGATCCCCGACGCGTATACGTCGCCGGACTTCCACGAGCTCGAGCAGCGGGAGGTGTTCACGAAGGCGTGGGTGCCCGTGTGCCTCGCCGACGAGGTCCCGAACCCCGGCGACTATCTCGTCGTCGAGGTCGGCGGCCGGTCGATCATCGTCACGCGCAACAAGCAGGGCGAGCTGCGCGCGCTTCACAACGTGTGCCGGCACCGCGGGTCCCGGCTGTGCGAGGGGTCGGGGAACGCGAAGCGCGCGTTCTCCTGCCCGTACCACGCCTGGGCGTACGACCACGATGGGAAGTGCCTCGGCACGCCGCTCTTCGAGGGCGAGGTCGAGATCCCCGAGGAGGCCCGTGCGGCCTTCGACATGGCCGACGTGAAGGGCTTCGACAAGGACGACATGTCCCTCCATCCTGCGCGCGTCGCCCAGTGGAACTTCCTCGTCTTCGTCTGCCTCGATCCCGACACGCCCGAGCTGGAGCACGAGCTCGGCGACCTCACCGAGCGCCTCGCCGCCTACCGCCTCGGCGAATACCGCATGGTCCGCCGCGTCGAGTACGACATCAAGGCCGACTGGAAGCTGATCGGCGAGAACTTCATGGAGTACTACCACCTGCCGTGGGTGCACCCCGCGCTGGTCAAGGTGTCCCCGATGGAGGATCACTACCGCTGGCAGGGCACCGGCAAGTACGTCGGCTTCTGCACGTGGCCCGTCGCGCCGAACACCGAGGACGGCGGCTGGAAGGGCCTGCCGCCGGTCGACTTCGTCGAGGGCCAGGACGCCGAGGCCGCCCGCTTCGTGTGGCTGTTCCCGAACATCGCGATCAACGTCATGGCGAACCACGTCTTCCTCCTGCTCGCCCGCCCCGACGGCAGCGGCCGCACGGCCGAGGTCGCCTACCTGCTCGCGCACCCCGATTCGATCGACGCCAGTCCGGATCCGGAGGGCGACATCGACGCCCTGCTCCAGTTCTGGGACGAGGTCAACAAGGAGGACATCGGCATCGTCGAGCGCGTCCAGGACGGCCTCCGCAACCCCGCCTACGAGGGCGGTCGCATGTGCTACCGCTTCGAGGAGTCGTGCCACCGGTTCCAGAACATGGTGATCGACCGCATGCTCGGCATCACCGACGTCCCGCCCGGTGACGACGAGGAGACCGTGCGGATGTTCGGGCCGCGCGACAGGGCCGAGCAGGCGTGACCCAACCGCCGCATCCGCACCTCGCGGACCAGCGGGAGCGAGCCGGCCGCCGTTGGCTCGAGCTCACACGCGACGATCACATCCTGATCGCGCCGATCATCTCGTTCGCGGCGTTCGCGTGCATCGCGATCGGGAACCGATCGATCTTCACGGCCGTGCTCGCGCTGATCCTGCAGAGCGTCCTGTTCCAGATCGCCGTCGTGGCGCACCTGCGCCAGCCGCGGCTGCGTCGCGCCGCCTACATCGCGGCGCCGCTCCTGGTGGTCGGCATCGTCGCGCTGGCGGGCGCCCTCGCCGCCTTCGTCGGCATCGACTCGGGCCGCTTCATCGCCACGGCGTTCAGCGCCGCACTCACCTTCGGCGTGATCATCCGCATCTTCGGCCGCGTCGCCAAGGCGCCGGTGATCGACCTGCGCGCCGTCGTCAACGCGATCACCGTGTACCTGATGCTGGGCCTGTTCTTCGCCTACGTCTTCATGTCCATCGGCGCCATCTCGCACGACGCGTTCTTCGTGCAGGGCCCGGACCAGCCGACCGTCATCTACCTGTACTTCTCGTACATCACGCTCGCGACGATCGGCTACGGCGACTTCACACCCGCGCACACCGCGGGGCGCCTGCTGGCCGTGTCCGAGGGGCTGATGGGCCAGCTCTACCTCGTCACGGTGCTCGCGCTGATCGTCAGCAACCTCGGCCGCCAGCGCGGCGACGGCCTGCGGCGGCGCGGATCGCAGGGCGACCCGCGCGCCGACGACGCCGACGCCTAGGCGCCGACGCGGCGCTTGCGGCGCTTGTGCCGCAGCTTCGCCGCCGCGGCCTTGCCGGGCGACGGCTTGCCGGGCTTCGGCGCGGCCGGGCCGTTCGTGTGCACGGACCGGTTCGACTGCTGGTGCTTGTGGTGCTCGCGCGTGGGGCGCTCGCCTCGCGTATCGGGCGTCTCGACCCGGCGGCCGCGCTCGGCGTGCACCGGGCGCTTGTCGTCATGGCGCTGCTCGCGCTTCGGCGCCGCCGCGGCTACGGCCGCGACGGGCGTCTCCTCGACGACGGGCGGACGCTTGGCGTCGACGCGCACGAGCTTGACGTCGCCGATCGCGTCGAGGTCGACGGGCACGATCTCCGCGTCGAGCTTCATCTGCCCGATCAGCTTGCGCACCGGGTGCTCGTCCTGCTTGCCGACGAAGCTCACGACCAGGCCGTCTTCGCCCGCGCGGCCCGTGCGGCCCGAGCGGTGGATGTAGTCGGCCTTGTCGGCGGGCGGGTCGAAGTGCACGACGCATGCGACATCGTCGACGTGGATGCCGCGCGCGGCGACGTCCGTGGCGCAGAGGACCGTCATGCGGCCCGTCGTGAAGGCGCTCAGCGCGCGGTCGCGCTGGGACTGGGAGCGGCCGCCGTGCAGGTTGGCGGCGCCGACGCCGGCCTGATTGAGCTTCTTGGCGAGGCGATCGACGCCATGCCGCGTGCGGCAGAAGGCGATCACCGTGCCGGTGCGCAGCACGAGGTCGACGAGCAGCTCGACACGGGCGTCGGGCTTGACCTTCCAGAAGATGTGGTCGACGTCGCCGACCGAGCGCTCCTCGGCGACGGCCTCGTGCCGCACCGGGTCGCGCTGGTACTCGCGCGAGACCTTCTCGACCTCGCCGTCGAGCGTGGCCGAGAAGAGCAGCGTCTGGCGGTCGGGGCGCACCTGGTCGAGCAGGCGGCGCACGGCGGGCAGGAAGCCCATGTCGGCCATGCGGTCGGCCTCGTCGAGCACGACGATGTGGACGTCGGAGAGATCGACGTCGCGGCGCTGGATGAGGTCCTCGAGGCGGCCGGGGCAGGCCACGAGCACGTCGACGCCGCGACGCAGCGCGTTCTGCTGGGCGCCGTAGCCGGTGCCGCCGTAGACGGCGGCGCAGCGGCGGCCGCGCGCGGCGGCGAGCGGCTCGACCTCGCGCATGATCTGCTCGGCGAGCTCGCGCGTCGGGGCGAGGATCAGCGCCGTCGGGCGCTTGGGCTTGGCGGCCTCGACCTGCGCGGCGACCGCGAGGCCGAAGGCGATGGTCTTGCCGGAGCCGGTCGGCGCGCGACCCGTCACATCGAGGCCCTGGAGGGCGTCGGGGACGGTGGCGGCCTGGATCGGGAACGGCGCCTCGATGCCCTTCCGCGCAAGCACGGCGGCGAGGTCGGCGGGCACGCCGAGGTCGGTGAACGAGATGGTCATGGAACTCCTGTCGAGCAGTTCGCGCGCTCGAGTGGATTCCAGAGCGGGCGCATCCCGTGGGACGCCGACGGGTTCGCCGGCAGCACGGAACGTCCTCCCACGGTATCAGCCG
>JBPCSR010000186.1:0-4513 GCA_051006935.1 Gaiellales bacterium | reverse complement strand
GCGGCAGCCTCGGGCTCGGCGGCGGGGGCCTCGTCCACGACGTCCTCCGTCACGGGAGTCTCCTCCACGTCCGGGGTCTCGTTCTCGTCGCTCACGACGCTCCACCTTCCATCTTGTCGGCCTGCTCACCCTGGATCGTCAGCAGGCGAGCGAGCTCGCGACGGACGCCGGTCAGCTTGGACGTGTTCTCGAGCGCGCCGGTGGCGTGCTGGAAGCGCAGGTTGAACAGCTCCTGACGCGCCTCGGCGACCTTGCGGGCGATGTCGTCCGAGCTGAGCTCGCGGATCTCACTAGCCTTCAAAGAGATCACCTTCCCGGGTCACGAACTTGCAGGCGATCGGCAGCTTCTGCGCGGCGAGGTGCATGGCCTCGCGCGCAAGCGGTTCCGGCACGCCGGCGAGCTCGAACATCACGCGGCCGGGGCGCACGACGGCGACCCAGAACTCCGGCGAGCCCTTGCCCGAGCCCATGCGGGTCTCGGCGGGCTTCTTCGTGACCGGCTTGTCCGGGAAGATCGTGATCCACACCTTGCCGCCGCGCTTGATCTTGCGGGTCATGGCGATACGGGCGGCCTCGATCTGGCGGGCGGTGATCCACCCCTCCTCCATGGCCTTGAGCCCGTACTCGCCGAAGTTGACGCGGGCATGGCCCTTCGTCTCCCCCGTGCGGCGACCGCGATGGACGCGGCGGTGCTTGACGCGACGCGGCATCAGCATCAGGCATCACCCTCCTCGGCGGGGGCCTCATCGGCGGGCGCCTCGGCGGCGGGGGTGTCCTCCGCAGCCGGGGCCTCCTCGGCGGGCGTCTCCTCGGCACTCGCATCGGCGACGGTCTCCTCGGCCGGCGTCTCGACCACGGCCTCCTCGACCACGGCCTCGGCGGTCGGCGTCTCGACGGCGGCCTCGACCGCGGTCTCCTCGACCACGACCTCCTCCACCGGCGTCTCCTCGACCGCGGGCGTCTCGGCCTTCGGGCGGGCACGACGGCCGGCCGGCACGGACGGACCGCTCAGGCGCGGCTGGTTCGGGCCGCCGGGGCCGCCCTGGCGGGGGCGGCGCTCGCCGCGCTCGCCACCGCGCTCGCCGCCACCGGCGCCCGGTGCGCGACGGCCCTTCGGGCGCGCGGGACCGAGCTCCTCGATGGCGCCCTTGGCGCCGCCCTTGCGGCGGCGCGCGTCGACCTCGCCGAGCCGCGTGGCGTTCTGCTCGTCGCCCTCGAAGCCCTCCGGCATGATCTCGCCCTTGTTGATCCAGACCTTCACGCCGATGCGGCCGTAGGTGGTCTTGGCCTCGGCGAAGCCGTAGTCGATGTCGGCGCGCAGCGTCTGGAGCGGCACGCGACCCTCCGAGTACTGCTCGGTGCGGCTCATCTCGCCGCCGCCGAGGCGGCCGCCGCACTTGATGCGGACGCCCTGGGCGCCGGAGCGCACAGCCGACTGCATCGAGCGCTTCATCGCGCGACGGAAGGCGACGCGGTTCTGCAGCTGCTCCGCGACCGACTGCGCCATCAGGCGCGCGTCGAGCTCGGGGCGCTTGATCTCGTTGATGTTGATCTGCACGGCGCGGCCCGTGATCGAGTGGACCTCCTTGCGGAGGGCGTCGACCTCGACGCCGGACTTGCCGATGACGATGCCCGGGCGCGCGGTGTAGATGTCGATCGTGATCTTCTGCGAGTCCTTGCGGATGTGGATGTCCGAGAGACCCGCATGGCTCAGCTTGTTGTGGATGTGCTCCCGGATCTTGATGTCCTCGCCCAGGTAGCGGGCGAACTCGCGATCGGAGCACCAGTTCGACTTCCAGTCGTGGATGATGCCGACGCGGAGGCCGCCAGGATGAACTTTCTGGCCCATGTCTAGCTCTTCTCCTCGTCGGTCTTCTTCGGCGCGGCCGGCTTCTTGGCGGCCGGCTTGGCGGCGGGCTTCTTGGCCGCCGGCTTCTTCTCGGCCGGCTCGGCCTTGGCCGCGGCGGGCTTCTTGGCGGCGGGCTTCTTGGCGGCCGGCTACTTCTCGGCGGCGGTGTCCGCAGCCGTCTCGGTCTTCGGGGCGCGCGGGGCGCGCGGCTTCTTCGGCGCCGCGGGCTTCTCGTCGGCGGCGACCTCCTCGACCGCGAACGCGGTCGCGGCGTCGGTCGCGCCATCGGCCTTCTTCGAGGCGGCGACGCGCTTGGCGCGGGCCGAGTCGGACGAGGCCTGCTTCGGCGCCGCCGTCTCCTCGCCGCCCTCGACGATCGTGCCGCTCGTCAGCGAGCGCAGCAGGATCGTGATGTGCGACGTGCGCTTGTTGATGCGGCTCGCACGGCCGCGGGCACGCGGCTTGAAGCGCTTGATCGTGGCGCCCTCGTTCGCGAACGCCTCGTGCACGACGAGGTCGTCGGGCGAGAGGCCGTGGTTGACCTCGGCGTTCGTGACGGCCGAGCGCAGCACCAGCTCGATGTCCTTCGCGACGGCGCGCGGCGAGAACAGGAGCTGCTTGCGCGCGTCGACGACGCTGCGGCCGCGGATGTCCTCGAGCACGAGGCGCGCCTTGCGGGCGGACGAGCGGACGTGCTTGGCCTCAGCCCGGACCAGGCCGGTCTTGGCGTACGAGAAGCGCTCGTTCGACATCAGCCGCGCCTCGACTGCTTGTCGGCGACATGGCCGCGGTAGGTGCGCGTCGGCGCGAACTCGCCGAGCTTGTGGCCCACCATGGCCTCGGACACGAACACGGGCACGTGCTTGCGCCCGTCGTGGACCGCGATCGTGTGGCCGACCATCTCCGGGAAGATGGTGCTGGCACGCGACCAGGTCTTGAGCATCTTCTTCTCCTTGGCGGCGTTCTGCTCCTCGATGCGCTTGAGCAGACGCTCATCCACGAAGGGGCCCTTCTTCGACGATCGGGACATCTACTTCCTGCCCTTCCCACGGCGGCGGCCGCGGACGATATCGGCGGACGAGGCCTTCTTGGGGTCGCGCGTGCGGCGGCCCAGCGTGGGCTTGCCCCACGGGGTCACCGGGTGCGAGCCCTTGTTCTTGCCCTCGCCACCGCCATGCGGGTGGTCAACGGGGTTCATCGCGGTGCCGCGGACGCCCGGGCGCTTGCCCGCCCAGCGGGACCGGCCGGCCTTGCCGCCGGACTCGTTCTCGTGCGTCGTGTTGCCGACCTGGCCGACCGTCGCGCGGCAGTGCGCGGAGACGCGGCGGAGCTCGCCGGAGGGCAGGCGCAGGAGCGCCGTCTCGGCCTCCTTGGCGACGAGCTGCGCGCTCGTGCCGGCGGAGCGGCACATGCGCGCGCCCTGGCCGGGGCGCAGCTCGACGGCGTGCACCGTGGTGCCCGTCGGGATGTTGAGCAGCGGCAGCGCGTTGCCCGGCTTGATGTCGGCGTCGGGGCCCGACGCGACCATCGCGCCGATCTCGAGGCCGACCGGGGCCAGGATGTACGCCTTGGCGCCGTCCACGTAGTGGAGCAGCGCGATGCGCGCCGAGCGGTTCGGGTCGTACTCGACCGCGGCGACCTTCGCGGGCACGCCGTCCTTGAGCCGCTTGAAATCGACGATGCGGTAGCGGCGCTTGTGACCGCCGCCCTGGTGGCGCGTCGTGATGCGGCCGTTGTTGTTGCGACCGCCCTTGTTGTGCACGGGCGCGAGCAGGCTCTTCTCCGGCGTCGACTTCGTCACCTCGGCGAAGTCGGACACCGTCATGAAGCGGCGGCCCGGGGAGGTCGGGCGGAACGAGCGGACGCCCATTATGCGACTCCCTCGAAGATCGGAATGGACTGGCCCTCGGCGAGCTTGACGATCGCCTTCTTGCCGCCGGGGCGCGTGCCCTTGTGGAGGCCGCGGCGCTTCGGCTTGGAGGGGACCTTGATCATGTGCACGTCGACGACCGTGACGTCGAAGATCTCCTCGACGGCCTGGCGGACCTGCGTCTTGTGGGCGTCGGGGTGCACCTCGAACGTGTACTTGCCGTCCTCGGTCAGCGAGTAGCTCTTCTCGCTCACGACCGGGGCGAGCAGCACCGCGTGCGCTGCGGGCGTCGTCGACTTCATGCCGTCACCTCGTCCTTCTTGGCGGTCGTGGCGAGCGACGCGGAGAGCTCCTCGAGCGCCGTCGTGCTGATCAGCAGGCGGCGGGCCCAGAGCAGGTCGGTGAGACCGACCTCGGTCGGCGTCAGGACGGCCGAGCGCGGGATGTTGCGGAACGACAGCGCGGCCGCCTCCTCCTCGCTGCCGACGACGACGACGAGCGGCGCCTCGCTCCAGCCCTCGACGAGCTTGAGCGCGTCCTTGGTCTTCGGCGCGGCGAACGCGCCGGCCTCGAAGACGCCCAGCGAGCCGTTGCCGGCGTGCTGGCTGAGGCCCATGCAGCGCGCCTTGCGGTACGCCTTCTTGTTGACCTTGACCGCATAGGAGCGCGGCTGCGGGCCGAACACGGCGCCACCGCCGGTGAACTGCGCGGCGCGGGTCGTGCCCTGGCGGGCGCGGCCGGTGCCCTTCTGCCGGAACGGCTTGGCGCGGCCGCCCGCGACCATGCCGCGGGTC
>JBPCSR010000185.1:0-14154 GCA_051006935.1 Gaiellales bacterium | reverse complement strand
ACATGCCCGGCGCGACGGAGTACCGGTCGGTGCAGTGGCGTCTCACCTGGAAGCAGGGTTCGCTGTCGGTCAACGGCCTGTTCGCCGCCGACCAGGGCATCGCCGCGCATACCCATCGGGTCCAGACGCTCTATGTGACCGGTGGCTCCGGCGCGTACTTCGGCGCGCGCGGCACCGTGACGTCGACGACGTTGAACGCGTCCGAGCGCAAGTTCGTCTTCCATCTCGTCGGCATCGAGCGCCAGCCGTAGCGCGCGGGCGCGCAGTGCGAGCCGTCCCGGATCCGACCTCCGGGGCGGCGCCGCCAGCCGCGCTCAGACGTACCAGAACGCGAGCGCCGCGATCACGTAGATCGCGAGCAGCTCGAGGCCCTCGAGCCACGTCGCCTTGCCGCTGATCGCGATGAAGGCGGCGAGCACGGAGGCCGCGACCAGCACCGCGATCTCGAGCGCGCCGAACGAGAGCGTCAGCTCGTGGCCGAAGGCGAAGCCCGCGGCGACGGCGACGGCCGTGACGGCCAGCGCCACCTGGAGCGCCGAGTTGAACGAGATCCCCATCGCGAAGTCGAGATCGCCCTTGGCGGCGATCTTGACCGCGGCGAAGTGCTCGGCGACGTTGCCGACGATCGGCACGACGATCAGGCCGATGAAGATCGGGGAGATGCCCGTCGAGGCGATGGTCGGCTCGATCGCCGTGACCAGGAACTCCGACAGGAAGCCCGTCACGACGGCGGACAGGACGAGCACGAGCAGGGACAGCCGCGGCGACCAGCGCTCCGTTCCCTCGGAGGCGCCGGACTCCTCCGGCGACTGGAACGCGTGGTACAGGTACGCGGCGTAGAGGAGCGCCATCACGATCGCCACCCCGTGCGACAGGCCGATCGCGTCCTCGGGCTGCGCGCGCATCACGTAGGCGAACAGCGTCGGCAGCGCGAGCGCCGTCGTCGCGAGCAGCAGCATCGTCGCGTTGACGCCCGCGATCGTCGCGTTGAAGCCCTGGCGGCCGTTCTTGATGCCGGACACGAGCAGCGACGCGCCGAGGATCAGCAGCACGTTGCCGAGCACGGAGCCGATGATCGAATAGCGCGCGACGTCGATCAGCTCGCCGCCCTGGCGGATCGCGAGCACGACGATGATCAGCTCGGCCGCGTTGCCGAAGGTGGCGTTGAGCAGCGCGGAGATGCGCGGTCCCGCCGCCTCGCCGGCCTGCTCCGTGGCGACGCCCAGCACGTGTGCCATGCCGGCCACCGCGATGCCGCTGACGACGAAGATCAGGACCGCGTTCGCGTGCGCGAAGTGGAGGGCGAAGGCCAGGGCCGCGACCGCCGAGATCACGGCGAACTGGATGCCTTCGGATCGCGAGATGCCGCTGGCGCTGCCGTTTCCGCTCACCGGCGCAGCATACGGGGAGCGGTATCGTGGAATGCGCATGCGCGTGCTCCTCACGAACGACGACGGCATCGACTCGCCCGGGCTCCACGCGCTTGCGCGCGCGCTCGGCGCGGTCGCCGACGTGATGGTCGTGGCCCCCGCCGAGAACCAGAGCGCCGTGGCGCGCGGCATCACGATCCGCCGCGCGCTCGAGGTGGAGGAGCGCGAGGTCGAGGGCGCCACGGCCGCATACGCCGTCGGGGGAACCCCCGTCGACTGCGTGCGCTTCGCCGAGGCGACCGAGCCGGGCCCGAGCTTCGACCTCGTCGTCGCGGGCGCCAACCTCGGCCTCAACCTCGGCGACGACGTCACCTACTCGGGCACCGTCGCCGCCGCCATGGAGGGCGTGCTGCTCGGCACGCCCGGCCTCGCCGTCTCGCAGCAGTCGACCGACGGCGAGCTGCACCACACCCGCGACGGCGCGTACGAGTTCGGCACCGCCGAGCGCCTCGTGCCGCTGCTCGCCGAGCGGCTCGCGCGCGGCGAGCTCGGGCGCGACGTGCTGCTCAACGTCAACTGCCCCACCGGCGCAGCACGCGGCGTGCGCGTGTGCCGGCTCGGACGCCGCATCTGGGCCGACCAGATCGAGCTCGCCGAGGAGCACGACGGCCGCCGGCGCTTCCGCCTCTACTCGGGCGACGCGGACTACCACCGCACGCCGGGCACCGACTTCGAGGCGATCGGCGACGGCTGCGTCGCGATCACCGCGCTGCACGTCGACTGGGAGCATCCGCAGTCGGAGACGCTGCTCGGGGGCCTCGCCGGCCTCTTCGACGAAGTGTGATCCCGGTCGTGACGAGGACGGGATGCGTGGGGTATCCTGCGCGCGTCGTCGAGCCAAGGAGGTCCTGATGCGCGCCATGTCGTTCCGAATCGCTGCGGGCCTCGCAGTCGCAGCCGCCCTCCTGTGCGTCGTGTCCGCCGCCGGTGCGTCGCGCGCGTCCAGGTCGAAGACCCCGATGCTGATCGAGGTGCTGGCCGCGCCGGGTGCGCCCGTCGCCGGTGCGCGCGTGACCGTCACCGATGCCACGGGCAGGCGCATCGCGGTCGGCCGCACCACGAGCCGCGGGCATGCGTACGTCGGCCCGAAGAAGGGCGTCGCGCCCTACCTGGTGCGGACGGTCGGGGGCACGCTCCATGGCAAGCCGTTCTCGGGCAATCTCGAGCTGATCACCCGTCGTCGCGACACCCGCTCGGAGTTCCTCTTCGCGGACGTGATCTCGACCGCGGCCGCGACGTACGTCGAGCAGCGCGGCGGCTCCTACGCCGCCGCGGAGCGTCGCCTGCTGAAGGCCTTCAAGCTCGATCGCGTGCTCGGCCATTTGCACATCGCCGAGAGCTCGTACGCCGTCGACCGGCGGGCCGTCGAGCGGCACCATCGCGCGCACGGCGGGTTCAACGGCACGATCAGGGCCCTCGTCGCCGCGCTCGACGGCAAGCGCGCGTTCCCGAAATGGTCGACGCGGAAGGTGGAGCGCCGGCGTGGTGCCAGCACCCGCCAGTCCTCCGGCGGTGGCATGGGCTCGATGGCGTGCGGCCTGTCGATCGTGCCGGCCGCGGCCTCGACGGTCAACGAGCAGGTCGCGATCTACAGCGTCGAGATGGTCGCCGGTCTCGCATCGGGCGTCTTCACGAAGGACCCGTCGCTGTTCATGAACGGCGTCGCCGGCATGGCCTTCGCCGAGACGCCCGGCTCGACGACTGCCTCCATGCTCCAGTCGATCGAAACGCAGCTCTACTGCATCTCGCAGCAGTTGACCGAGATCTCCGACCAGATCGCGACCCTGAGCGTCGAGGACTCGCTGCAGTCGGTCAAGACCTGCGAGGGCCAGATCCAGACCTACTGGCGCACGTACCACGATCTCGTCGGCGATGCGAGCGCGGATCCGACCGATGCCGATACCGGGTACACGGCGACCAACGCGAACTTCGCCGACCTGATGGCCAACGTCAACGCGATGAACAGCAGTTGCGCGAACATCATCAACAACACGCTGTTCAACACCCAGGGCCAGCAGACCGCGGCCTGGGTGCAGCTGCTCACCAACTACAAGAACGGCGTGTACCGCCAGAACGACGTCCCGGCGCTCTCGCAGCAGTCGGTCGTCGAGCTGCAGGAGTTCCTGCAGTACTGGGGCACGCTCGAGTACGAGCAGGCCGCGCTGATGAACGAGTACTTCAACTACAAGCGCACGTTCGGACTCAACGGCCCGCCGGTGAATCTGAGCGCGACGCAGCAGTCGGACTGGGCGTCCACCGGCGTGCCCTGCACCTCCGCCCCGTCGATCACCGACGTGCAGGCGAACCAGGGCGCGACCACGTGGTGCCAGTGGCAGCAGAACATCCTCGACGTCTGGCCCGGCGACATCTACACCGACGAGGTGGCCAACTGGCACCAGTCCTCGAGCACGGGCTTCGGCATCGGCGGCGTCGCGATCAGCGCCGTGCCGGTGTCGTGGGGCACGGGGACGAACGCGTCGGGCAACGCGCCGACGATGATCACGCCGAACTACCTGCACGACAAGGAGATCGACAAGTACGACAGCCGCTGGAACGCGTCGAACGCCGTGGCGTCGTACAACGCGCGGGCCGCCACCACGATCGGCGGGCTGAACCAGTCGATCTTCTTCCGGCGGGCCCCGGCCACGTCGACGCCCAACTGCAGCGGCAACTGCGGCAGCGCGTACCCCAGCCTGTTCAAGTACGGCCCCTTCTTCTCGAGCTGGCTCAACACGACGACGCGGCCCGCCACGAGCGGCGACGACTCGGCAACCGATCTGTCGCCCGCGACGTCGGGGCCGTCGTGGCAGGTGCTGGCCCAGGACGGCACGGTCGTGTTCACGGACCACGCCGGCTGCGGCCTTAACGACATCGCGTCCGATGGCATCGGTACCTACGCCACCTACACCTCGCACAACACGATCTACAGCCCGCACCCGTGGACGGCGAACTCCGGCGGCACGATCGGCGGCGGCACGAACGCCAACGGCGGCACCGACCCGTGCTCGGTGAAGGTCCCGATCGCGTTTCTGAAGGGCCGCGCCTGGACGCAGGGAGCCTCGCTGCCGCCTGCGCCGACGATCACGACCACGGGCACTGTCACCGCGACGGCGACCCTCACGGCGAGCAACTGCCCGACGACAGGGTGCACGTGGTCGATCAGCGGCGGCACGGTCCCGGCGGGCCTGACGCTCTCCCCGACGGGGACGTTCGCGTGGACGGGCTCCTCGCCGGGCGCGACGGCATCGGTGCAGGTCGTCGCAGGCAACGGCTCGGTGTTCTCCGCGCCGGTGACGCTCACCGTCGAGCTGACGTAGCGCGGCCGGAACGCGTCGCGGACGCGCGTTCGTGCCGTGCGCCGGCACGCGAATCGCCGGGCGATCGTGCTACTCGTCGTCGAGCCAGGCGTTCGGGGTCGTCTCGCTGGCCTGCTCGGCGACGGCGATGTCCATCCGTGTCGGCGGCGGCAGGTCATCGCGCTCGTCGCCCTCGAAGACGTGTTGGCGGACGAGCACCTGTGCCACGCGCAGGCGGTCGATCGCGGCTGGCGCGGCGGCGCCGAGCAGCTGGCCGTCGGCGAGCCAGTCGCAGATCTCGTCGAGCAGGTCGCACGCCGCGATCATCGACGCCGCGGGGGCGAGGTGGTCGTCGGTGCCGCGCGCACGCGTCACGAGCGCGGCGGCGAGCTCGTCGCCTCCCTTGCGCAGCACGTCGCCGCGGCGCGTGAGCCAGCGGGCGCCTGTGGCCTCGGCGACGAGCAGGCGGGCGGCCTGCGCCTGGGCCATCGCGAGCCGGGCCTGCGAGCCGCGCAGGCGTCCCTCGCGCAGCAGCCGCTCGCAGCCGAGCACGAGGTTCAGGCCGAACGCCGTGCGCCGCCGGCACCCGTCGATCAGCGGCGACGGCGCGGACCAGTAGATCTGCCGCTGCAGCGGCGTCAGCGCATCGGCGTGCATACGTGGATCGTAGCCCGAGCGGTGAGTGGTTTCGACGTCGGGCGCAGCGCTTAGGCTGTCGCGTGTGCACGCGCTCCGCTGGCCCGTCGTCCTGTTCGACCTCGATGGCACTGTGCTCGACACCGTCGAGCTGATCCGCGCCTCCCACGAGCACGCCCTGCGCGAGGTGCTCGGCGTCGAGCTCTCCGACGATGAGCTGATGGCCGGTATCGGCACGCCGCTGCGCGAGCAGATGGAGCGGTTCAGGCCCGAGCGCGCCGAGGAGCTCTTCCACGCGTACCGCACGTGGAACCACGCCAACACGGCGCGCCTGATCGCGCGCTACGCGGGGATGGACGAGCTGCTCGTCGAGCTCGAGCAGGAGGGCGCGCGCCTCGGCATCGTCACGTCGAAGATGCAGGACGCCGTCGACCTGGCGTGGGAGGCGCTGCCGCCGCCGATCGTCTGGGACTGCGTGATCACGATCGAGGACACCGAGCTCCACAAGCCGCACCCGGCGCCGATCCTGAAGGCGCTCGAGCGCGTCGGCGGCCAGCCGGCCGAGGCCGTCTACGTCGGCGATTCGCCGTTCGACCTGCAGGCCGCCGCGGCCGCCGGCTGCGCGGCGATCGGCGTCACGTGGGGCGTGTTCCGACGGGAGGCGCTCGCCGCCGAGGGCCCCACGGCGATCGTGGACACGCCCGCCGAGCTGCTCGAGGTGCTGGCCGGATGAGCATCAAGCGGGCGGACGAGCTGACCCGGCAGCTCCGGGCGTGGGACCGCGCGTACTACCTCGAGGACGCGCCCGTCGTCGACGACGCCACCTACGACGCGGCGCTGCGCGAGCTGCGCGCGCTCGAGGAGGCCGATCCGTCGCTCGTGCGGCCCGACTCGCCGACGCAGCGCATCGGCGGCGGCGTGGCGTCGGGGTTCGCCGAGGTGAAGCACCTCCTGCCGATGCTCTCGCTGGCCAACGCGCGCGACGACGACGAGCTGATGGCCTGGGACCAGCGCCTGCAGAAGCTGCTCGCCGATGCGGGCGTCGAGGACGAGCCCGACTTCGTCGTCGAGCCGAAGATCGACGGCCTCGCGCTGTCGCTCGTCTACCGCGACGGCCTGCTCGAGCGGGCCGTCACGCGCGGCGACGGCGAGACCGGCGAGGACGTCACCGCCAACGTGCGCACGATCCGCGCCGTGCCGCTATCGATCGACGACCCGGACCCGCCGGCGCTGCTCGAGGTGCGCGGCGAGGTGTACCTCCCGCTGGCGGCGTTCGAGCGCCTCAACGAGGAGCGGCGCGCCCAGGATCTGCCCGTCTACATGAACCCGCGCAACACGGCGGCCGGCTCGCTCCGCCAGCAGGACCCGGCGGTCACCGCCGAGCGCCCGCTCTCGTTCTGGGCGTACGCGCTCGGCGTGCACGAGGGCATCGCGTTCGACTCGCATCACGCGGCGCTGACGTGGCTCGGCGAGCGCGGTTTCCCCGTCAACCCCCGCATCCGCGTGATGCGCGGCATCGACGCCGTGCGCGACGCGTGCCACGCCATCGAGGACGAGCGCACGTCGCTCGGCTACGACATCGACGGCGCCGTGGTCAAGGTCGACAGCCTCGCCCTGCAGGACCGGCTCGGCTCGGTCGGCCGCGACCCGCGCTGGGCGATCGCCTTCAAGTTCCCGCCCACGACGCGTACGACGAAGCTGCTCGCGATCGAGATCAACGTGGGCCGCACGGGCGCCCTCAACCCGTTCGCCGAGCTCGATCCGGTGGAGGTCGGCGGCGTCGTCGTGCGGCACGCGACGCTGCACAACGAGGAGGACATCAACCGCAAGGACATCCGCGTCGGCGACACGGTCATCGTGCAGCGCGCCGGCGACGTGATCCCGCAGGTGATCGGCCCCGTGCTCGAGGACCGCACGGGCCGCGAGCAGCCCTTCACGATGCCCGCCGACTGCCCCGCCTGCGGCGAGCCGGTCGTGAAGAACGAGGAGGACGCGAAGCACTTCTGCGTCAACCCGCAGTGCCCGAGCCGCGACGTCGAGGGCATCAAGCACTTCATCTCGCGCAGCGCGATGGACATCGACGGCGTCGGCGAGAAGCTCGTCGACCGGCTCTACGAGCTGGGGCTCGTGCGCCGCGCGAGCGACCTCTACGGCCTGGCGGTCGACGACCTGCTGCCGCTCGAGGGCTTCCAGGAGACGTCGGCGAACAACACGATTGCCGCGATCGAGACGTCGAAGGCGCGGCCGTTCGGCAACGTGCTGTTCGGCCTCGGCATCCCGCATGTCGGGCTGATCACGGCGCAGGCGATCGCGCGCGCGTTCGGCTCGATGGACCGGCTGATCGCGGCGGGGGCGGAGGAGATCGCCGAGGTCGAGGGCGTCGGCCCCGTCATCGCCGAGGCGGTCGCGGCGTGGTGCGCGGATCCCGAGCGCCAGGCCGAGGTGGCGGCGCTGCGCGCGGCGGGCGTCACGCTCGAGCTCGCCGAGGACGAGCTGCCCGTGGAGGGCGGACCGCTCAGCGGCATGACGATCGTGGTCACGGGCACGCTCGAGGGCTTCAGCCGCGACGAGGCGAAGGCCGCGATCGAGCGGCTCGGCGGCAAGTCGACCGACTCGGTCTCCAAGAAGACGTCGTACGTCGTGGTCGGCGCGTCGCCCGGGTCCAAGGTCGCCAAGGCCGAGAAGGCCGGCGTGCCGATCCTCGACGAGGCGGGCTTCCGGAAGCTGCTCGGGCGCTAGTCGCTCACAGGAAGCGGATCGTGACCGTGCGCACGCCCCAGCGGTTCGCGATGCGCTCGGTCGTGAACCAGACGTCGATGTAGGCGCCCTTCACCTCGCCGCCGGTGTCGGCGGCGAGGCACACGCCGTAGCCCGGCACGCGGAAGCGCGTGCCGAGGGGGATCACGTTCGGGTCGACCGCGCAGATGCCGTGGCGCGTCTTGACGCCGGTCGCGGTGGGCTGGTGGCCGCCGTACGCCGTGGCCTTGACGCGCAGCGTGTCGCCGGGCGCGTGCGCCCACGCCGAGCCCGCGCCGATCGCCAGCGCGGCGAGGGCGAGCAGGGGGATACGCGCGAGCCGGACGGCGGGGCGGCGCATGTCCTCACGCTAGCAGTCGTGCGCGGGCACCACGAAGCCGTCGACGTCGACCGCGGCGCCGATCGAGGTCTCGGTGCCCAGCGGCCCCGTGGGCGTGCCCGCCGGTCCGCGCACGACGAGCCGGTCGTCGTCGATCAGCGCGGCGTGGCCCGGCAGGGGCAGGCCGTACGCGTCGAGACGGTGGCGGTGCGGCTGGTTGAGCGCGGCCGGTGCGATCAACCGTGGGTCCGCGACCGCGTGCAGGACGGTCGTGCCGCTGAGGTGCAGCTGGGCGCAGAGCTCGGCGTCGACGAAGCCGTCGGCGACGATGAGGCAGCGCGCGGGCGGGGCGGAGCGGTTGCGGCCGAGGCGCCGGGCGAGCCCCGCCAGGCGCCTCGGCGCGCTGGCGCCGTGCTCGGGCAGCTCGGCGACATCGGCGCACGAGGCGACGATCACGCCGGGCCGGATCATCGGCGCGTCATCGAGGGCGCCGACCGCGACGGGCGCGCCGATCGCGAGCGCCGCGAGCGCGAAGGCGAGCACCCACGGCTGGTCGAGCGCGACGGCGATCAGCACCGGCTCGTCCGGGCGCAGGAGGTCCTCGACCTGCTGGAGCGCGTGCATGCCCGCGTGCAGCTCGGCGAGCGTGAAGGCCGTGCCGTCGCCGCCGACCACGGCGATCTGGTCGTCGCGCCGCCGCGCCGTGCGCTCGGCGAGCGCGTCGGGGTGGAGCGCGGCCTGCAGCACGCCGTGCGCGGCGAGTCGCTCGAGCGAGCGCCCGCCGTCGGCCGTCGTGGCGGAGGGGATCGCGACCTGGTCGATGCCGGCCTCGCGCGCCAGGGCGGCCGCGCGCACCGGCGTGGCGACGAGCGCCGCGCGCAGCGGCGGCTGCGCCAGCCCGAGTCGCACGGTGAGGCCGGCCTCGAGCCCCGCGACCGCGAACGTCAGCGCCTCGCTCGTGGTGGCGTGCTCGAGTGCGAGCACCTCCTCGGGCTCGACCTCGAGCTCGAGCATGGCGTGGGCGAGCTCGCGCACCCGCGTCTCGAAGAGCGGGCGGTCGAGCACCCGCCAGAGCGCGCCGCTGCGCGTCCACAGTGCGGAGGAGGTCGGCTGCGCGTGCATCCTGCCGCGAGGGTAGCCGCTACACGGGGTTGTCGACGGGCAGGAACGCCGTCGTGATGCCGAAGCGCTCCGCGGCGGCCGCCGCCAGCGCCTGCACGCCGACCGTCTCGGTGGCGTTGTGCCCCGCCGCGATCAGATGCACGCCGAGCTCGCGGGCGAGGTACGCCGAGTCCTCGCGCGGCTCGCCGGTGACGAACGCGTCGAGTCCGGCCGCGGCGGCCTGGCGGATGTCCTTGGCCGCGCCGCCCGAGACGACGCCGATCGTCCGCACCGGATGGTCGCCGCCGGGGAGCACGAGCGGCGTCGAGCCGAGCTGCGCGCCGAGCGTTGCGGCGACGTCGGTCGCCGAGGCGGGGGCGGGCAGCGCGCCGCGGACGCCGAGCAGCATGCCGCCGTGCTCGCCGAACGGCGCGCGCTCGACGAGGCCGAGCAGGTCGGCGAGCAGCGCGTTGTTGCCGAGCGTCGCGTGGCCGTCGAGCGGCAGGTGGTACGCGATCAGCGAGAGGTCGCCGGCGAACAGCGCCTGCAGGCGCCGGCGCTCGAGCGCGCCAATCACCTGGTCGTCGCCCTGCCAGAAGAGGCCGTGGTGCACGAGCAGGGCCTGCGCGCCGCCGGCGGCCGCGCGCTCGATCACGTCGAGCGAGACGGACACCGCGGTCGCGAGGTGCACGACCTCGTCGGCGCCGACGACCTGCAGCCCGTTCGGACCGTAGTCGCGGTACGCGCCCGCATCGAGCGTCTCGTCCATCCAGCTCACGAGCTCCGCGAGCCGCACGCTGCTCACCCCGGCTCTCCCGCGCCGAGCGGCAGGCCGTCGGAGCCGGCGGGGATCGCCATCGCGTCGATCTGATCGACGACGCGCGCGCCGACCCCGTCGAGCTCGATCACGTCGCCGTTCTGGCCGACGTGCACGCGGTCCGCGGCGACGCCGTTCTCGATCGCGATCTCGGCCTGCGCACGCAGCATCGGATCCTCGCCGTGGACGGGGATCACGACGGACGGACGCAGCATCCGCACCATCTCGGCGATCTCGTCGGCGCGGGCGTGGCCCGACACGTGGATCGGCGCGTCGTGGTGCGTGACGACGCGAGCGCCGCGCATCCGCAGCATGTTCTGCATCTCCTCGACCGGCCCCTCGTTGCCCGGGACGGGGCGCGAGGCGTAGACGACCGTGTCGCCGTTGCCGATGTGGAGGTCGGGGTGCTCGCCGCGCGAGGCGCGCCCGAGCACGGCGAACTCCTCGGCCTGCGAGCCGGTGCAGATGACGAGCGCCTTCGGCCCGCCGATCTCGCGACGCGACAGGCTCGGCAGGTGCGTGGGCGAGAGCTCGTGGAGGCGCTCGGCGATCTTGACGTTGCGGCGCATCGAGCGGCCGAGCAGCATCACCTGGCGGTGCGTGCGGTCGGCGGCGCGCAGCGCGTGGTCGATGCGGTCGATCTGCGAGGAGAAGCTCGTCAGGATCACGCGGCCGGGCGCCTCGTCGATGACGTCGTTGATCGGCTCGATCGTCGTGGCCTCCGACGGCGTGCGCCCCGGCAGCTGCGCGTTCGTCGAGTCGCCGAGCATCGCGAGGACGCCGGCGTCGCCCAGCGCCGTGAGGCGCTTGCGGTCGACCTGGCGGCGGACGTCCTGGCCCGTGGCGTCGAGCTTGTAGTCGCCCGTGTGGACGACCGTGCCGAGCGCGGTGTGGAGCGCGATGGCGCAGGGATCGGGGATCGAGTGCGTGACGCGGATGAACTCCGCCGTAACGGAGCCGATCTCGATCAGTTCGCCCGGCTGCGCCGTCACGAGCGGCGGCACGGGGAGGTCGTGCTCGGACAACTTCGCCTCGACCATCGCGATCGAGAACGGCAGCGAGACGATCCGCCCGATCGGCGTGCCCGAGCGGAGCAGGTGCGCGAGCGCCGCGACGTGGTCGTCGTGGGCGTGGGTGATCAGCACCGCGTCGACCGGCTTGCCGCGCATCACGCGCACGTCGGGCAGGAAGATGTCGACGCCGAGGCCGCGGTCGTCGCCGTGCGGGAAGCCGATCCCGCAGTCGATCACGATGCGCACGTCGTCGTGCTCGACGACGGTCATGTTGCGCCCGACTTCGCCGAGACCTCCCACGGGGGTGATGCGGATCGGGTGCGCCACGACCGACACGGTACCGGCCTGCGCGGGCGTCCGCGCCGGGTGCGGGGCGCCCCGTCGCGGTCTGCCATACTCCCCCCGCTCGGGGTGTGGCGCAGCCTGGTAGCGCGCTCCGTTCGGGTCGGAGAGGTCCCCAGTTCGAATCTGGGCACCCCGATGAGCACCAGGGACGGCGGACCCGGGCCGTCCCGCACCTACCCTGTGGGCATGCCCTACGGCTGGCCCTACGCGGTGCTCGTGCTGCTGCAGGCGGCGGTGATCCCGCTCGTGCGCGACCCCGCGCTGCTCCCGCGGATCCCGCGGCATCCGCTGGTCGGCCTGCTGCCGCTCCTGGCGATCGGCGGCGGCGTGCTGGCGCTCGGCGTGGTGCCGGGCGCCGTCGACGCCGTCACCGCCCTCGCCGCCTTCGCCGTGCCGCCGCTGGCGCTGTTCGCGGCGCTGCACGTGCGCCGCTGGGCCGTGCCGCTCGCGCTCGCCTCGCCGCTCCTCTGGCTCGCCGTCTGGCGGCTGCCGTCGTCGGGCTGGACGCAGCTGGCGGGGGACCTCGTGATCGTCTTCGCCGCCGCGGCGCTGGGGCGGCTGACGGGCTGGGTCGCGCCGCGCGCCGCGCTCGTCGTCGGCGTGCTCGTCGCCACGGGCGTGGACATCTGGCAGGTGCTGACGGCGCAGGTCGCGCCCGTCGCCCAGGCGCTGGCGGCCGCGGCGCCGCCGCGCGGGCTGCCCGCGCTCCAGCAGCTCGAGCTGCACGGCGCCTCGATGGGCTGGGGCGACGTCTACCTGGCCGCCCTCGTCGGGGCGATCGTCGCCGCGAGCGTGCGCGCCACCGTCGCCGCCACGATGGCCACCGCCGTCGCGGGCCTCCTGCTCGGGCTGCTGTTCGGCACGCTCGACCTGCTGCCCGCGACCGTGCCGCCGGCGGTCGGCATGCTCGTCGCGGCCGCCGTCGAGCACCGCCGCGTCGGCGCCTGGCTGCGAGCGGCGGCCGACCGCCGCAAAGCGCCTAGGATGCCCTCGGACAAGGAGGCCTGACCCCATGGCGACCACGATCAACCTCGACGAGCACCTTCTGATCGGAGGCGCGTGGACCGACGCGACGGGCGGCGACCGCTTCGACGTCACCGACCCCGCCACGGGCGGGAAGGTCGGCTCCGTGCCGAACGCGACCGAGGCCGATGTGAAGGCCGCCATCGCCGCCGCCGCCGCTGCGCTTCCCGGCTGGCGCTCGACGCCGGCGCTCCAGCGCGCCCGCATCCTCCGCAAGGCCGCCGACCTGATGCGCGAGCGCGCCGACGAGATCGCCACCACGATGACCTCGGAGCAGGGCAAGGCGCTCGTCGAGGCCAAGGGCGAGGTCGAGTACGCCGCCAGCTTCTTCGAGTGGTTCGCCGGCGAGGCCGAGCGCGTCTACGGCGAGATCGCGCCGCCGATGAACACGGCCAACCGCGTGCTCGTGCTGCGCCAGCCCGTCGGCGTCGTCGCCGCGATCACCCCGTGGAACTTCCCCGCCGCGATGATGACCCGCAAGCTCGGCCCCGCCATGGCCGCGGGCTGCACCAGCGTCGTCAAGCCGGCCAGCGCCACGCCGCTCACCGCCGCGCTCGTCCTGCGCTGCATCGAGGACGCGGGCGCTCCGGCCGGCGTGGTCAACCTCGTCACGTCGCGCGACGCGGGCATGGTCGCCAACACGATCTTCACCGACGCGCGCGTCAAGAAGATCTCGTTCACCGGCTCCACCGAGATCGGCAAGGACCTGATCCGCGCCTCGGCCGAGCAGGTCAAGCGCCTCAGTCTCGAGCTCGGCGGCCACGCGCCGTACATCATCTTCGACGACGCCGACCTCGACGAGGCCGTCGACGGCCTGATCGCGTCGAAGTACCGCAACGCGGGCCAGACCTGCGTGTGCGCCAACCGCGCCTTCGTGCAGCGCGGCGTCTACGACGCCTTCCTCGCGAAGCTCACGGAGAAGGTCGAGGCGATGAAGGTCGGCCACGGCCTCGCCGAGGGCACCGTGATCGGCCCGCTGATCGACGATCGCGCGGTGGTCAAGGCCGACGAGCACGTCCAGGACGCCGTCGCCAAGGGCGCGCGCCTCGTCACGGGCGGCGAGCGCCTGACCGAGGGCGACTTCGCGAAGGGCTCGTTCTACGCGCCGACGATCCTCGACGGCGTGACGAAGGAGATGGACATCTTCTACGAGGAGACGTTCGGCCCCGTCGCCGGCCTGACCGTGTTCGATACGGAGGACGAGGCGATCGAGCTCGCGAACGACTCGATCTACGGCCTCGCGTCCTACTTCCACACGCGCGACTACGCGCGGCTGATGCGCGTGGCCGAGCGGCTGGACTACGGCATCGTCGGCGCCAACGCCGGCATCATCTCGGCCGCCAACGCGCCGTTCGGCGGCGTCAAGCAGTCGGGCTACGGCCGCGAGGGCGGCTCGGTCGGCATCGACGAGTACCTC
>JBPCSR010000184.1:0-3758 GCA_051006935.1 Gaiellales bacterium | reverse complement strand
TCGCGCGGTCGTCGCTGAGTGCCATCGGTCCCCCTGGTCGGTACGGTACGGCGGCATCATGCCGCGAGCGGAGGTCGTGCGGTCGCGCCTCCCGTCCTGCTATCGCGCACCCGGCTCCGGCGGACGGCTCCGCGCCCCCACGGCGGCGAGTACCCTACGACGGTGATCGACGCCGCCACCACCGCACGCGTCCGCAAGGTCCTCGCGGAGCGTCCCGGCCGCCCCCTCGGCATCGTCCTCGACGTCGGCTTCACCAACGGCCTCGCCTCGCTGCGCGCGCTGCGCGACGCCGGCGCGCCGGTGATCGCCGTGGACCACCGGCGCGGCGCGCTCGGCTTCAAGTCGCGCGGCATCGCGCCGGTGCTCGCGCCCGACCCGGCCGTCGACGAGGAGGGCTTCATCGACCTGCTCGCCGAGCTGGCCGCGCTGGCGGGCCGGCCGGGCTTCCTCTTCCCGACGCACGACGCGCAGCTGGTCTCGGTCTCCAAGCACGCCGATCGCATCCGGCCGTTCGTGCTGCCCGGCTCCGGCTGGGACGTGATCGGCCCGCTGATGGCGAAGATCCCGCAGATCGAGCTGGCCGAGCGCGCGGGCGTCCCCGTGCCGCGCTCGTTCATGCCGACGACGCGCGCGGAGGCCGAGGCCGCCGCCGCGCAGATCCCTTACCCCGCGATCGCCAAGCCGAGCGTCGGCATCGCGTTCAAGCACGCCGAGGCGGTGCAGGTGGTGCTGGCCAACACGCCGGCCGAGCTCGTGGAGGGCTACGAGCGCATCGCGGCGACGGGCGACCGCGCGATCTTCCAGGAGGTCATCCCGGGCGGCGACGACGCGCTCTGGACCGTGGGCTCGTTCAGCAGGGACGGCGGCCAGGCGATCGGCACCTTCTGCGGGCGCAAGCTCGTGCAGCGCCCGCCGATCTTCGGCACGTGCCGCGTCGGCGAGGCGCGCTGGGACGACGACGCCGTGGCCTACGCGAATGCGCTGCTGCGCACGAGCGGCTTCGACGGGATCACGCAGATCGAGTTCAAGCGCGACCCGCGCGACGGCTCGTTCCGGCTGATCGAGATCAACCTGCGCTCGTGGCAGTGGCACTCGCTGGCGCGGCGCTGCGGGGTCGACCTCGTCGGCCTCTGCTACCGGGCGGCGTGCGGCGACCCCGTCGCGCGCGTGGTCTCCGGCCCCCGCCACGACGGCAAGCGCTGGGTCGCCGCCGTGCCGCACCTGAAGGCGGGCTTCGGCGGACGCGAGGGCATCGGCAGCATCGTCAAGCCGCTCGCGGGCCTGATCGAGGAGCCGGTCTTCAGCATCCGCGACCCCAAGCCGGGCGCGGTGCAGGTGGCGGGCCTCGTCGTCGGCCCGGTCAAGCGGCGCCTGCGCCGCGGCTGACCCCGCCTAGCGCGCGACGGTGCCGCGGATCAACGCCGCGAGCGCCTCGGCCTGCGTCTGCCGCGAGATGCGGGTGCGCACCGCGTCGGCGAGCACGGGGCTCGGCAGGCGGCCGGCCTGCCAGGCGTCGACGCAGCGCTCCACCGCCGCACGCGCACCGGGGACGTCGTCGGGCGCGACGACCGCCGCATCGACCGCCGACAGCTCGCGCGCGGCCGCGCCGTCGGGCGGCAGCATCGCGAGCACGGGCCGCCCGCAGACGAGCAGCTCCCACACCTTGCCGGGCAGGAACTTGGCGCCGTGGCCGTCGCCGTCCTGCATGAAGATCAGCGCGACGTCGGCGTCGGCCTGCGCCTGCAGCGCGGCGGCGTGCCCGACGGGCGGCTCGATCGCGACGAGGCCGTCGAGGCCGAGCTCGGCGACGCGGCGGCGGTCGGCGTCGGGGAACCCGCCCACGAAGCGCAGGCGCACGACGTCGCGGAGCTCGGGCCGGTCGCGCACGAGCTCGGCGACCGCCTGCAGCAGATGGCGCGGCGAGCGGTCGCCGAAGAACCAGCCGGTGAAGGCGAAGGTGCAGTGCGCGGGGTCGGGGCGGCGCTCGACCGCGGCGAGCTCCTCGAGGTCGATGCCGTTGGGAATCACCGCCAGCGGCAGCTCGGGGCGCAGGCCGCGCACCTCCTCCTCGGCGTGGTCCACGACCGACGCGGCGTCCATGCCGCCGACGCACCAGCGCGCGAGCCGCGCGATCGCCGCCTGCTTGGCGCGCACGTCGACCCGCGAGCGGTCGAGGTCGGCATGCGTGAGCCACGGGTCGCGCCAGTCGGCGATCCACGGCACGTCGGTGCGGGCGCGGATCAGCCGGCCCGCGACGGCGACGGTGTGCGGCGGCGTCGTGGTGATGAACGCGTCAAAGCGTCCGGTCCTCAGCAGCTTCAGCGCCGCGGGCACGACGTCGGCGAGCCACGGCGCGTTGGCGTCGGGCAGGAACAGGCGCTGCGGGGCGAGGGCGGCGCGCGTCGCGATCCGCCGGGCGGTCGTGGGCGCCTGCCGGATGCGGTCGCCGGGCAGCTGCCGCAGCGACGGCCCGCGGTAGCGCACGCGGTGCACCGGCACGTCGGCGGGGATCCGCGCGACCGACGCCGGATCCTCGGCGAGCCACTTGGCGTCGGTCGGGACGAGCATCTCGACGTCGACGCCGAGCGCGGGCAGCCGCCGCGAGAACTGGAGCGTGCGCTCCACGCCGCCGCCGCTGGTCGGCGGGTAGTAGAACGCGATGAACAGGACGCGGAGGCGGTCGGCCATCGCGACCAAGGGTACGGAAGTTCCCCGCTGCCGGCTCGCGTACCCTTGCCGCGTGGCCGGTTCCCCGCGCATCCTCCACGCCCCGCTCAACATCGCCGGCGGCCCCGAGGCGCTCAGCGCCGGGCTCAACGCGATCGGCTGCACGAGCCGGCTGATGGTCTTCACGCGCCAGCCGTTCCGCGACGGCTCGGACATCAACCTGCACCTGCGGCAGGGCGGCGGCCCGGTGAACCTCGCGCTGAACCTGCCGCGCCAGGCGTGGGCGTTCGGACGCTCGCTGCCCGACTACGACGTCTTCCAGTTCCACTTCGGGGTGACGATCGTCCCCAAGCGCGTGAACCTCCCCGTCCTCGGGCGCCTCGGCAAGGGTCGCGTGTTCCACTTCTGGGGCTCCGACCTGCGCGACGCGCCCGTGGCGAAGTGGGACTACGCGCTGCGCCACGCGGACGCGGCCGTGGTCGGGTCGTACGCGATCCTCCCGCGCGCCCCGCGTGCCCCCGGCTGGCCCGAGTACGACGTCGTGCCGCCCGGGATCGACCTCGGCACGTGGCAGGCCGCGGTGCCCGAGCCGGAGCGCACCATCCGCATCGTCCACGCGCCGTCGCGCCGGCGTTCCAAGGGCACGGAGGCCGTGCTCGACGCGATCGCGACGCTGAAGGCCGAGGGCGCGCCGATCGAGCTCGACCTCGTCGAGAACACCCCGAACCACGAGGCGCGGCTGCGCTACGCCGCGGCCGACCTCGTCGTCGACCAGCTCAACGTCGGCTGGTACGGCCTCTTCTCGATCGAGTCGATGGCGCTCGGCAAGCCCTGCATCGTGCGCCTCGACGCCGACGCCGCGGCGCGCACGGAGGAGGCGTTCGGCACGCGGATCCCGCTCGTCAACGCCGACGCCGAGACGCTCACCGACGTGGTCCGCGGCCTCGTGCGCGAGCCCGAGCGCCTCACGGAGATCGGCCGCGCCTCACGCGCCTACGTCGAGCACGTGCACGGCCACATCGCCGTCGCCGAGCGGATGCTCGACGTGTACCGGCGCCGCGGCCTGGCCTAGACGGGCTCGGGAGGCGCGG
>JBPCSR010000183.1:0-4750 GCA_051006935.1 Gaiellales bacterium | reverse complement strand
ACCCAAGCGCGTCGGCCAGCGCTCGCGCCGGCGCGTCGGAGCCGGTGGCGATGCGCGGCGAATCGACATGCTCCGGCGCGGAGGCGAGGTGGAGGAGGTGCCAGGCGGCGAGCTCGGTCGCAGGCGAGCCGCTGGTGCATTCGATGCGGGCGCGGAACGCGACCTTCGCGCCCTCGACGGCGTCGAGGCGATCGAGGGCGTCGGCGACGGAGATCGCGTAGGCGTCGTCGCCGACCACGGCGAAGAGCGCGCGCCGGGCGGCGCGGCCGGCGGCGAGCTCGTCCTCGCTGACGGGCGGTCCGCCGACGGGTCGACGGTCGTGATAGCTGATGCCGGTCCGGGCGAGGGAGATGCCCAGCCGGTCGCAGAGCTCGACCATCTCGACCTGGACGTCCTCGACCCATTCGGCGCCGCGTTCGATGATGGCGCCGTTCTCCAGCCGGTCCGTCCACGCCCGCCCGCCGACGCGATCGCGCGCTTCGAGCACCGTCACGTCCCAGCCCGCGGTGACGAGTGCTTCCGCCGCGATCAGCCCGGCGTACCCGGCCCCGATGACGATTGCGCTCCGCTCGTCCACGGCCGCCACTCTAGCCGCGAGCATGCAGCGGCGCCCCGAATCCGCCCCCGCCGCTCCTCGTCTGCGACGAACGCCAGCACTGGAGCGGGTCGGCCATCAGGGCCCACGCGCGTTGCGGACATGATGGGCCCGGGCCCAGCGCGTCCGCAACCGTTGTCACGCAATTTCGCGCCCGCCGTGCGCAACCGGCACGCTTGCGCGCGTCACGCGTGTCGCGCGCGCGCCGAAGGGCGTGTGCGCCGCGCGAGTGGCCGAGGATCCGGTGCGTCGCCCGGCGCGTCGCTCGGCGCATGTCGGGGACGCGGTGGGCCCGGGCCCAGGTGGTCCGGCTGGGATGCGAGCGGACTAGAGTGGCGTTCGTGGACAAGGCGGAGCTGATCGGCGTCGAGGAGTTCGGGCGCGTCGACATGCGCGTCGGGGTGGTGCGCGAGGTGGTCGCGTTTCCCGAAGCGCGCAAGCCGGCCTGGAAGGTGCGCGTGGACTTCGGGCCGGACCTGGAGGAGCGCTGGACGAGCGCGCAGGTGACGAACTACACGGCGGACGAGCTGATCGGGCGGCGCGTGATCGGCGCGATCAACCTCGGGACGCGGCGGATCGCGGGCTTCGAGAGCGCGTTCCTGCTGCTCGGCGCGGTGCAGGACGACGGCAGCGTGGTGCTGCTGGACGTCGCCGACGACGCGGCGCCCGGCTCGCGCGTCGCCTAGCGGCTGAGTAGGTAGACGGCGCCCGCCGCGAGCAGGTTCGCGGCGCGCTCGGCGAGCGCGCCCTCGCGGTTGCCCGCCTCGTCGAGCAGGATCCGCTGCTCGATCGCGAACGCCTCCGCGTGCGCGAGGGCCTCGAAGTCCTTGATCGAGCAGAGCCGGATGTTCGGCGTCTCGTACCACGAGTACGGCAGGAGCGGCGAGACGGGCATGCGCCCGCTCGCGGCGAGCTGCGTCCGCAGGCGCCAGTGCGCGAAGTTGGGGAACGACACGATGCTCTTGCGCGCCACGCGATGCATCTCCCGCAGCACGAGCGCGGGGTGGTGCACTGCCTGCAGCGTGAGCGACATGATCACGACGTCGAACGAGTCGTCCGCGAGGTCGCCGAGCCCCTCGTCGATGTCGTCCTGCAGCACCGGCACGCCCCGCTGCATGCACGCCACCACGCCGTCGTCGGAGATCTCGACGCCCAGGCCGTCCGCGCCGCGGCGGATCAGCTCCTCGAGCAGCGAGCCGTCGCCGCAGCCGAGGTCGAGCACGCGCGCGCCGGCCGGCACGAGCGACGCGATGACGTCGAGGTCCGCGCGCATCAGGCCCGCTCCTCCAGCGCATGATCGAGGTACGCCGCGACCGTCCGGTGGTACTCCGGCACCTCCAGGAGGAACGAGTCGTGCCCGTGCGGCGAGGCGATCTCGCGGAACGTCACCGGTACGCGATGCGCCGTCAGCGTCCGCACGATCGAGCGCGAGTGCGACGTGTCGAACCGCCAGTCCGTGTCGAACGAGAGCACGAGGAACTTCGTGCGCGTCTGCGCCAGCTGCTCGCGCACGTACGTCGCGTCGGCGAACGGGTCGAAGTAGTCCATCACGCGCGTGAGGTACAGGTACGAGTTGGCGTCGAAGCGGTCGAGGAACGCCTTGCCCTGGTACTGCAGGTACGACTCGACCTGGAAGTCCACGCCGAGCGACAGCCGCGGCTCGTCGCGGTCCTGGATGCGGCGGCCGAACTTCTGCCGCATCGACTCCTCGGACAGGTAGGTGATGTGCGCCATCATGCGCGCCACGGAGAGGCCATGGTCGGGCCCCCTGCCGGTCGCGTAGTAGTCGCCGTCGGCGAAGTCGGGGTCGTTCATGATCGCGGCGCGCGCGACGGCGCTGAAGGCGATGTTCTGGGCGGACAGGCGCGACGTCGCGCACACGACGATGCCGTTGTCGAGCTCGTCGGGATGGTCGAGCGCCCACTGCAGCACCTGCATGCCGCCGAGCGAGCCGCCGATCGCCGCGAGCACGCGGGTGACGCCGAGGTGCTGCAGCAGCCGACGGTGCACCTTGACGAGGTCGGACACGGTGAACAGCGGGAAGCGCAGCCCGTACGGCTCGCCGGTCGCGGGGTCGATCGACGACGGACCGGTGGTGCCCTGGCAGCCGCCGAGCAGGTTCGAGGAGATCACGAACAGGCGGTCGGTGTCGACGGGCTTGCCGGGGCCGATCAGCGTGTCCCACCAGCCGGGGCGCGTGGGGTCCCCGTGGTGGCCGGCGGCGTGCGCGTCGCCCGTCAGGGCGTGGCAGACCACGACGACGTTGCCGTCGTCGGGTGCGCGCTCCCCGTAGGTCTCGTACGCCACCTCGACGGGGGAGAGGACCTCCCCCGAGTCGAGCACGAGCGGGTCGTCCTCCGTGAAGAGGACGACCCGCTGCGTCTCGACGAGACCGAGTGAGCGCCGCGTGTCGTCGGTCGCTCCCATCGGGCTACTTGCTCTTGGCGAGCGCCTGGTCGATGTCGGCCACGAGATCGTCGACGTTCTCGATGCCGACCGACAGGCGCACCATCTCGGGCGCGACGCCGGCCGACGCCAGCTCCTCGTCGTTGAGCTGCGAGTGCGTCGTCGACGCGTTGTGGATCGCCAGCGACCGCGCGTCGCCGATGTTCGCGAGGTGCGTGAAGAGCTCGAGCCCCTCGATGAACGTCCGGCCCTGATCGCGGCCGCCGGTGACGCCGAACGAGAGGATCCCGCCGAAGCCCTTGCCCTGGTCGAGGATCTTGAGCGCGTTCGCGTGGTACGCGTCGTCCTCGAGGCCCGGGTAGTTGACCCACGCCACGTCGGGGTGCGCCTTGAGGTGCTTCGCGATCGCGAGGGCGTTCGCCGACTGGCGCTCCACGCGCAACGCCAGCGTCTCGAGGCCCTGCAGGATCAGGAACGCGTTGAACGGCGACAGCGCCGCGCCCGTGTTGCGCAGCAGCACGGTGCGGATGCGGCCGATGTACGCCGCCGGCCCGAGCGCGTCGGACCAGACGACGCCGTGGTACGACGGGTCGGGCTGGGTGAGGCCGGGGAAGCGCTCGGCGTGCGCGACCCAGTCGAACGTGCCGGCGTCGACGATCACGCCGGCGATCGTGGTGCCGTGTCCGCCCATGTACTTCGTGGCGGAGTGGACGACGATGTCGGCGCCCTTCGAGATGATCTGCGCGAGGATCGGGGTCGCCATCGTGTTGTCGACGATCAGCGGCAGGCCGGCCGCGTGCGCGGCGTTCGCCCAGGCCTCGATATCGACGACGTTGATGCGGGGGTTGCCGACGGTCTCGGCGAACACGAGGCGCGTCTTGTCGTCGACGAGCTCCGCGATCTGCTCGGGCTTGTCGGGATCCGCGAACCGCACCTCGATGCCGTACTGCGGCAGCGTGTGCGCGAACAGGTTGTACGTGCCGCCGTAGAGCGTGGAGACGCTGACGATGTTGTCGCCGCTGCGGCAGACGTTGAGCACCGAGTAGGTGACGGCGGCCTGGCCGGAAGCGATCGCGCACGCCGCGATGCCGCCCTCGAGCGCGGCGACGCGCTGCTCCATCACGTCCCACGTGGGATTCATGATGCGCGTGTAGATGTTGCCGGGCACGGCGAGCGCGAACAGGTCGGCCGCGTGCTGGGCGTCGTTGAACTCGTACGAGGTCGTCTGGTAGATCGGCACCGCGACGGCCTTCGTCGTCGGGTCGGGGCTCTGACCGGCGTGCAGGGCCAGGGTCTCCGGCTTGAGGTTCGTCATCGTCTGCTCCTTTTGCCTATCGGCGTCGCGTCCCGGTGAGGGGGGGTCCGGGCCTTCGGGGGCGGACCGGCGGCGCCGAGGCTTCGTCCTCGACGACGGCGTACCATCTTCCGCTCGCCCGTCCGGGACTTGGCCGGGTCTGCGCTGGATGAAGCACCTGGCGGGCGGTCGCCCCGGTTGCTGTCGCGTCGTCGGGCCAGATCCCTCGGCGACTCGTGATGGCTTGCGTGCGGCAGATTAACAAACCGGCGAGGTCGGTCAAGCACTGGAGCGGCCGCACGAGCCGGCTGCGCGAAAGCGGTGGGTGACGTACCATCCCGATACACGCCCGATCGCGGGCGCGTTTCACGACTCATCCACGAGGTGAAGGGCATGTCCGAGCAGGGCACCATGCGCGTCAAGAGCGGTCTGGCCGAGATGCTGAAGGGCGGCGT
>JBPCSR010000182.1:0-5300 GCA_051006935.1 Gaiellales bacterium | reverse complement strand
CCGCATGCCTCGTCACGCGACGCGGTGAGCCTCGACGCGCTCGTCGCCGACGTCGCGGCCTGCGCCACGCCGCCGACGCTCGTCAACCCGCTGCGCGACCGGGCGAGCGACCTCGACCTGCCCGACGCCCCGGCGATCCGCCGCGCGAACGTGCTCGCCTACCTCGCGGCGCGTCCGCGTCCGCGCGCGCTGCTCGCGGGCGAGGCGATGGGCTGGCGCGGCGGGCGCTTCAGCGGCATCGCCTTCACCAGCGAGCGCCAGCTGGCCGCGTGGGGCGCGCCGTTCGCGCAGTCCTCGCTGCGTGATGGCGGGTGGACGGAGAGCTCGGCGACGATCATCCACGGCGTCCTCGACGAGCTCGACGCGGAGCACGAGGTCGTCCTCTGGAACACCGTGCCGTTCCATCCGCACCCGCCAGGCACGCCGCTCGGCAACCGCGCGCCGAAGGCGGCCGAGATCGCGCTCGGCCGGCCGTTCCTCGAGCGCCTCGTCGCGCTGCTCGCCCCCACGCAGGTGATCGCCGTCGGCCGCGTCGCCGAGTCGGCCCTCGGCGACCTCGCCACGGGCCGCGTGCGCCACCCGGCCCAGGGCGGCGCCACGCAGTGCCGCGAGGGCCTGCGCACCCTGCTCCGTTAACTGAACAAAGGGGTCTGGCCCCTTTGTCCAGTTAAGGCCTTGGCGAAATGTGACGAGTTGCGCACTTTGCGCGTCCTGAACCCAGCGTTCAAGCCAAAACCGATTCCTTAATTGACCAAAGGGGCCAGACCCCTTTGGTCAATTAGCGAGGCCGCGGGCGCACCAGTCGCTCCACGAGCCCGCGTAGAGGACGCCGTCGTCGCGGCCCTCGTCGGCGAGGCGCAGGAGCAGCGCGGCGGCGGTCACGCCCGAGCCGCAGTAGGCGATCGGGGGCTGTGGGGCCGCGAGGATGTCGGCGAGGGGGATCTCCGGCGCGTTGAAGGGCGCGTTGACGGCGCCGGGGATGTGGCCGGCGACCGGATCCATCGGCTCCACCTCGCCGTGGTAGCGCTCCGGCGCGCGGGCGTCGAGCACGAGGCGCCCGTCGGCGAGCGCCTCCTGCACGGCGTCGGCCTCGACGAGGTCGTCCGTGCGCTCGGGGCCGAGCGCGAGGTCGCCGCCGCCCCGCGGCGGATCGCCAACCTCGAGCGGGCCGTCCCACGCGACGAGGCCGCCGCGCAGCACGCGGCTCGCCACGCCGTGGTGGCGCAGCAGCCACCAGGCGCGCGCGGCGCCGCCGGTGCCGTCGTCGTAGAGCGCGATCGCGACGCCACCCCGCAAGCCGGCGTCCCGCAACGAGGCCGCGAACGGCTCGCGCCCGGGCAGCGGATGGCGCCCGCCGAGACGGTCCTCGCGCATGGGCCCGCTGAGGTCGTCGTCCAGGTCGAGGAACAGCGCGCCCGCGATGTGCCCCGCGCGGTACAGCTCGAGACCCGCGCCGTGCTCGCCGAGGCGGAAGCGGCAGTCGACCACCTGCAGCGTGCCGCCCGCGAGGCTGTCGCGGAGCTCGGCGGGACCGATCAGCGGACTGCTCATGGGGCCTCCTGCGGCTGGGCGAGGCGCGACTGGATCCGCAGGCCGCGCGCGTGGTCGACGTCGATCTGGATCGTCGTGTGCTCGATCTCGCAGCACGAGCGGAGCGCGCGCTGGACGGCGTGCAGCGCCTCGTGCGCGTCGACGCCGGGATCGATCACGACGTGCGCCGACAGCGCGGGGAAGCCGTCGCTGATCTGCCACACGTGCAGGTCGTGCACGTCGCACACGCCGGGCACCGCCGCGATCGCGCGCCCGATCGCGGCCGGATCGATCCCCGCGGGCGCCTCCTCGAGCAGGACGCGCGTGGCGTCGCGCAGCACGCGCAGCGAGGCGACGACGATGAGCACCATCACCAGCAGGCTCGCGATCGGGTCGGCCTGGTCCCAGCCGGTCAGCGCGATCACGAGGCCCGCGACGAACGCCGCGAACGAGGACAGCACGTCGCTCGCGAAGTGCAGCATCGTCGCGTTCGCGTTGAGGTTGCCGCGCGCGCCCGCGCGCAGGAGCAGGAGCACGGGCAGCAGGTTGAGCACGATCGCGATCGCCCCGATCACCGCGACGCCGCCGCCCTGCACCGGCGCCGGGTGCAGGAGTCGCTGCACGGCCTCGTAGCCGATGCCGAGCGACAGCACGATCAGGAAGACCGCGTTGACGACGGCGGCCAGCACCTCCGCGCGGCGGTAGCCGAACGTCCACGTGCCGCGCGGCGGCAGCCCGGCGAGCCACGCCGCGCCGACCGCGAGCAGCACCGCGACCGCGTCGGACAGGTTGTGGACCGCGTCCGAGATCAGCGCGAGCGAGTCGAACGCGATCGCGCCGCCGATCTGGATGACGCCGAGGATCAGCGTCAGCAGGAGCGAGAGCCACAGCGCGCGGCCCATGCCCCCGCCGAGCCCGTGCCCATGCCCGTGCGCATGGCCGTGGTGGTGGTGATGCGCCACGGCCGGATCGTACCGACGCGCTACCTCCGGGTTCCGTACGTATTCCCGGATCTCTCCTATGCTGCACGCTCGAACACGTTCGAAGGGGAACACGGGTGAGCAAGAGCACTGCGGTCACGCTGATCGCCGGCGATGGCGTCGGACCTGAGGTCGCCGAGTCGGCACGACGCATCGTCGACGCCACCGGCGTCAAGATCGACTGGCAGGAGCACGAGGCCGGCGCCGAGGTCTTCAAGAAGGGCCTCGCGACGGGCGTGCCGGAGGAGACGATCGCGTCGATCGAGAAGACGCGCGTCGTCCTCAAGGGCCCCCTCGCCACCCCCGTCGGCTTCGGCGAGAAGAGCGCGAACGTCACGCTGCGCAAGCTGTTCGAGACGTACGCGAACGTCCGCCCCGTCCGCGAGATGCCGGGCGTCCCCACCCCCTACTCGGGCCGCGGCATCGACCTCGTCGTCGTGCGCGAGAACGTCGAGGACCTCTACGCGGGCAACGAGCACATGGAGACGCCCGACGTCGCCCAGACGCTGAAGCTAATCTCGCGCAAGGGCTGCGAGAAGATCGTGCGCCTGGCCTACGCGCTGGCCGAGGCCGAGGGCCGCACGAACGTGGCCTGCGCCACCAAGGCGAACATCATGAAGATGACCGAGGGCATGCTCAAGCGCACCTTCGAGGAGATCGCGCCCGAGCACCCCGAGGTCGATTCCTGGCACGTGATCGTCGACAACTGCGCGCACCAGCTCGTCAAGCGCCCGGAGCAGTTCGAGATGATCATCACGACGAACATGAACGGCGACATCCTGTCCGACCTCACGTCGGCGCTGGTCGGCGGCCTCGGCTTCGCCCCGTCGGCGAACCTCGGCACCGACGTCGCGATCTTCGAGGCGGTGCACGGCTCCGCGCCGAAGTACGCCGGGCAGGACACGATCAACCCGACCGCGATGATCCTCTCCGCCGTGCTGATGCTCCGCCACATCGGCCAGCTCGAGGCGGCATCGTCGAAAGAGAACGCCGTGATGGCGACGCTCGCCGACGGCATCCGCACGCGCGACGTGATGGGCGACGAGGGCAGCGTCGGCACCCGCGCCTACACCGAGGCGATCATCGGCAACCTCGGCCGCACCGTCCCCGAGTGGGCGGCGCGCGAGGTGAAGCAGGTGCAGATGCCGAAGCCGCGCAAGGAAGCCGCGTTCGTGATCCCCGAGTCGGTCGAGCTAATCGGCGTCGACGTCTTCTTCCAGACCGAGGAGGAGCCGGAGGTCGTGGGCCTCGCAGCGCAGCAGATCGCCGACGGCACGGCACTCGAGCTGAAGATGGTCGAGTGCCGCGGCACGCAGGTGTGGCCGAAGACGAGCGCGGAGCTCGACCCGACCGACGTCATGCGCGCGCGCTTCATCACGCGCGGCAGCGTGATCACCAGCGAGGACATCCTCGACCTGCTCGGCAACTTCGGCGGGCGCTTCAACTGGGTGCACGTCGAGAAGCTGCGCATGTTCGACGGCGAGCCGTCGTTCTCGCGCGCGCAGGGCGAGAAGTAGCGGGAATAGAATCCACTACCAAACGGTTGTGAAGTGGCGTAGGATCCGAACCCTCGGGAAGGATTGACCCATGATCTTCGAGCAGCTCATCTACACCGACCTCGGGTGCGCGTCCTACCTCGTGGGGTGCCAGCAGGTCGGCGAGGCCGTCGTCGTCGACCCGTCGCTCGACACCCGCGGGCTGACGCGCGCGCTCGAGCACCACAAGGCGCGCCTCGTCGGCGTGATCGAGACGCACACGCACGCCGACCACATCTCGGGGCACGGCGCCCTCGCGCTCGAACTGGGCGTCCCCGTCTACGTTTCCGCCCTCGCCGGCGCGGAGCACGAGCACGTCGGGCTGAAGGACGGCGACAGCATCAAGGTCGGCAACATCGAGCTGCGCGTCATGCATACGCCGGGCCACCGCCCCGAGCACATCGCGCTGCAGGTGATCGACCACACGCGCTCCGACGAGCCGTGGCTGCTGCTCACCGGCGATAGCCTGTTCGTCGGCGACGTCGCCCGCCCGGACCTGGCCGTCGACGGCGAGGAGGGCGCGGCCGTGCTCTACCGCACGATGCAGGAGCGCGTGCTCGCGCTGCCCGACGGCATCGAGGTCTTCCCCGGCCACGTCGCCGGCTCGCTCTGCGGCAAGGGCATGAGCGCGAAGCCCTCCACCACGCTCGGCTTCGAGCGGCGCTTCAACGACATGCTCCAGCCGATGGGCGAGGAGGCCTTCGTGGCCGCGGCCAACGCCGGCCTGGCCCCGAAGCCGCCGAACCTCGCGCGCATCGTCGACGCCAACCGCGGCCCGCTGATCGCGCGGCCCGCGCTGCCCGCGCGCCTCACGACGGTGCCGACCGACGCGCCGCTGCTCGACGTGCGCGCCACGGCCGACGTCGTCCACGGCACCATCCCCGGCGCGTACCACGTGCCCGTCAACCAGACGGGCTTCGGCACCCGCGCGGGCTTCCTGCTCGACCCCGACGTGCCGACGGCGCTGATCGCCGACGACGAGGCGCAGGCCGAGCAGGCCGCGCGCGCCCTCCAGGCGATCGGCCACTTCGAGCAGCGCGGCTGGATCGCCGCCGGCGACGTCGAGCTGTCCCTGCAGCTGCCGCCGCTGTCGCTCGAGGAGTTCCTCGCCGAGCGCGACGACGTGCAGATCGTCGACGTGCGCAACAACGACGAGACGCCGGCCCCGCTCGACGGCGCGATCCAGATCCCGCTGCACAGCCTCCACACCGCCGCGCTCGACGGCCTCGACCCCTCGCGTCGCACGGCCGTGATC
>JBPCSR010000181.1:0-4836 GCA_051006935.1 Gaiellales bacterium | reverse complement strand
TCGATCCAGCGGCTGCTCGAGAACCCGCTCGCGCTGCGGCTGCTCGAGGGCGATGTCGCCGACGGCACGCGCATCGTGGCCGACGTCGACGAGTCCGGCGACGGGATCGCCTTCCGCGTCGACCAGCTGACGGCGGTCGCCTGACCGTGGGCATCCTGCGCCGCTCGGGCGATGCCGACGACGTCGAGCCCGACGGCGGGCCCGACGCGCCGGGCGGCGATGCCGCGACCGACGAGGAGCAGGGGCCGCTCGGCCCGACCGGCCGGCCCCTGCACCCCGTCGGCGCCTACTTCGAGGCGGCGTTCCGCCGCTTCGGCATCAACTTCGGCGGGTACCTGCTGTACACCGCGATCTGCGGGCTGCCGACGATCGGCGCGGCGATCATCGTCACGCACACCACGCTGTCGGGCGAGGTCCAGGGCCTCGTCCTCGCGCTCGCCTACGCGCTTGGCTTCGTCTTCCTGACGGCGCTCACCACGACGCTCGTGTCCGGTGGGGGGCGTGAGCGCCTCACCTCGATCCTGGTCGCATCGCTCCTCACGGGCGTCCTCGCCGGGCTGATCGTGTGGCAGCTCCTGTTCCTCGCGATCGTGCTGCTGCCGTTCGCGATGTTCCCGCCGATCATCGCCGCATCGGGCGACGCCGATGGCGCGCGCGCGCTCGGCGCCGGCGCCGTGGCGACGTTCCGCTGGTTCCGCCGCTCCTACGCCTGCGTCTTCGGCCTGATCATCGTCGCCGTGTCGCTGTGGATCGGCTTCACCGGCCTCTTCTTCGCGCTGCAGGGCGGGCTCGGCGAGCAGCTGCGGCTCGCGCTCACCACGCTCCTGATGTGGCCGGTCTCCGCGCTCGTCTTCCGCAACCTCTACGGCGACATGACGGGGCGGCTCGTGATCAACGCGCCGCCGAACGAGGACGCCCAGCGCAAGGCGCTGATGAAGGCGCGGCGCGAGAAGTCGAAGCGCAACCGCGCGCGCATCAAGCGGGTCACGGGCGAGGAGTAGGCGGCTCGTCCGGTCTGCGCCAGACCGGGATGCGGGCGCAGGGGACGTCGTCGAACGCGGCGAGCCCCTCGCGGAGCGGCGCCCGCGCCGGCAGACGCCGACGCGCCTCGTCGATCAGCCGACGGGTCTCGTCGCGGGGATCGATCGGCAGGCGCATGGGGCGGAGCGCGATGGGGGCGGCGCCGTCCCCGAGGATGGCGCCGCCCCGGTCGCGGTCTAGGCGTTCATCGCGTCCCAGACGCGGTTCGGCGTCATGGGCAGCTGCGCGACGCGCACGCCGGCGGCGCTGCGGATCGCGTTGCCGATCGCGGCGAGCGTCGGGACGCTCGGCGGCTCGGCGATCGTCTTCGCGCCGTGCGGGCCGGCGTTGACGGCCGGCGGGCCGACGAAGGCGATGTCGATCGGCGGGATGTCGGACATCGTCTGGAGCTTGTACTCCAAGAGGCCGGCGCCGAGCATCTTGCCGTCCTCGCCGATCTGGTTGCCCTCGAGGAGCGCCTGGCCGATGCCCATCACGACACCGCCCTCGATCTGCCCCTCGGCGCCGACGGGGTTGATGATCGTGCCGGAGTCGTGCGCCGCGGCGACCTTGAGGACGCGCGTGACGCCCGTCTCGCGGTCGACCTTCACGTGCACGGCGTGGCAGAAGAAGCCGGGGGCGACCCAGGAGTCCATGCCCATGCGGCCGATGCAGGCCGAGCCCTCGACCTCGGGCGCCGACGGCGGCTCGCCCGAGCCGGTCGCGAGCAGCTGGTCGCCGCCCGTCGCGTCGCCGGCGAGCTCGGCGATCGGCACGCTCTTGTCCGGCGAGCCCTTCACGCGGACCGTGCCCTCGGCGAGCTCGAGGTCGCCCTTGGCCGCCTCGAGCTTCTCGGCCGCCATGTCGAGCAGACGCTCGCGCAGCTCGGCCGCGGCCTTCATCACCGCGCGCCCGTTGTTGAACGTCGTCTGCGAGCCCGACGAGCCCATGTCGTACGGGCCCGACTCGGTGTCCTGGTAGACGATCGAGAAGTCCTCGGGCCGCATGCCGAGCTGGTCGGCGGCGAGGCGGGGGAGGGCCATGACCGCGCCCGAGCCGCACTCCTGCGCGCCCGTGACGATCGTCGCGGAGCCATCGCCGTTGAACTTGATGTACGCGCCCGACGAGGAGCCGAACGACGGCCACCAGCCGATCGCGATGCCCATCGCCTCGTCCTCCGGCAGCTCCGCGCCCCAGCCGAGCAGCTCGGCGGCGGTGGAGATGCAGTCCGGCGCGCCGTGCGGGTCGAGCGTCTGCCCGGTCGCCGTCGTGCCGCCGCTCTGGACGACGTTCTTGAGGCGGAACGCGACCGGATCCATGCCGATCGTGCGGGCGAGCTCGTCCATGTGGCTCTCGGAGGCCCAGTTGGCCTGCGGCGCCGTGGGGGCGCGCACCGAGCCGGACGGCTGGTGGTTGGTGTACGCGAGGTGCGCGTGCATCTCGACGGCGGGCACGGCGTACGGGCCGATCGCGTGCATGCACGCGAGCTCCGGGAAGAAGCCGGCGTCGGCCGTGTACGCGCCGTTGTCGATGATCAGGAGGCCGCGCTTGGCGGTGATCGTGCCGTCGTTCTTCACGCCCGACTCGAGCTCGATGACCATGCCCTCGCGGCGGTGGTCCGGGGCGAGGAACTCCTCGCGGCGCGAGAAGACGAGCTTCGTCGGCCGCTGCGCCTTGCGCGCCACGGCGGCGACGTGCGCTTCGAAGTGGAAGCCGCACTTGCCGCCGAAGCCGCCGCCCAGGTGGGTGACGATCACGCGGACGCCGTTCTGCGGCAGCTGGAGCGTCTCGGCGACGCCGGCGCGGGCCGCGAACGGCACCTGCGTCGACGACCAGATGGTGACCTGGTCGCCGTGCCACTCGGCCACGACGGCGCGCGGCTCGATCGGCGCGGCGTGCGACATGTCGGCGACGTAGCGCTCGCGGACGATGTGGTCCGCGGCGGCGAAGCCGGCCTCGATGTCACCGTGGACGACGGACGAGTGGCACGCGTCGTTGCCGTCGCGGACGATGTCGTAGTTGTCCGCGTAGGTCTTCCAGTCGGGGTGCACGAGCGGCGCGCCCTGCTCGAGCGACGCCTCGACGTCGTTGACGACGGGCATCGGCTCGATGTCGACCTCGATCAGGTCGCACGCGCGCTGGGCCACCTCGGCGGAGACCGCGGCGACGCCGGCGATCACGTCGCCCTCGAAGTGGACGTACTCCTTGGCGAACAGGCGGCGGTCGTGGATGTACTCGCCGTAGCGCACGTCGGGGACGTCGGCATGGGTGACGACCGCGAAGACGCCGGGAAGGGCCTCGGCCTTGGACGTGTCGATGCGCGTGATGCGGCCGCTCGCGATGCCCGCGTAGCGGAACTTGCAGTGGGTGAGACCGGTCAGCTCGAGGTCGCCGGTGTACCGGCCGGCCCCCGTGACCTTGTCCTTGCCGTCCTGGCGCTTGAACGTCCTGTCCTCGATAACGGCCATGCGTGCCCCTCCGTCGCTGTCGAACCGTGGTGCCGGGAATCCTACCCGCGCGGCAGGGCGCACGCCATCGGGATCACGGCCAGCGCGAGAGCGCCGCGTCGATGCCCTCGACGATCACCGCCTCGGCGCAGCGGGCCGCCTCGCGGGCGAGCGCCGCGGGATCCTCGTGCGCCTCGAACGCCGACAGCACGTAGGCGGCGACGTCGCGCGGGTCGCCCTTGCCGGGGCGGCCGACGCCGCAGCGCACGCGCACGAAGTCGGGCGATCCGAGCGCGTCGGCGAGCGAGCGCAGGCCGTTGTGGCCCTTCAGTCCGCCGCCCTCGCGGGCCCGCACGACGCCGGGGGCGAGTTCGATGTCGTCGTAGACCACGACCACCTCGTCGACGGGCAGGCGCAGGTCGCGCACGCACGCGCCGACGGAGCGCCCCGAGTCGTTCATGAAGGTCTCCGGCGCGAGCACCGCGACCGGGATCTCGCCCAGGCGGATCTCCGCGTAGCGACCGTGGTGCTTCGCCTTCGGCGTCGCGCCGTGCTCGGCCAGGAGCGCGTCGACGGCCATCCACCCGATGTTGTGCCGCGTCTTCGCGTAGCGCGTCCCGGGATTGCCGAGCCCGACGATCAGGGCGTCGACGTAGGCCATGGCTACTCCGAGGAGTCGTCGCCGGCGGCCTCGCCACCGGCATCGCCCTCGGCCGCGGGGGCCTCGCCGCCCTCGCCGCCTTCGCCCTCAGCGCCCTCGACGCCCTCCTCGCCCTCTTCGCCGGTCTCGGCGGTGGAGAGCGCGGCGCGCGTCACGACGCACGAGCAGATGGTGGCGTCGGGGTCGCCGCCGAATTCGAAGTCGCCGCCCGCGACGAGGTCGCGGACGTGGATCGAGTGGCCGATGCGCAGCGCCGAGATGTCGACCACGATCTCCGTCGGCACCTTGCCCGGCAGCGCGGTGACGAGGACCTCGTGCAGCGCGTGCTCGATCATGCCGCCGTCGAGCTTCACGCCCTCGGCCTCGCCCTCGAGGTGCACCGGCACCGGGGCGGTGATCGTCTCGGTCATCGAGATCGCCATCAGGTCGACGTGCGTGACGCGGTCGCGCACGCGGTCGATCTCCATCGCCTTGAGGATCGCGTTGACCGGCTCCTTCTCGCCGGCGATCGACAGCGAGAGGATCGCGTTGCGGCCCGCGTCACCCGCGAAGGCTGCGCGCAGCTTGACGCGCTCGACCTGGATGGGGAGCGGCTCGCGGCCCTGTCCGTAGAGCACACCGGGGATCACGTCCTGCTTGCGCAGGCGCTTGTTCGCACGCGTCGACGCGGCCTCGCGCTTCGTGATCTCGATGGTGGTGTCGGACATG
>JBPCSR010000180.1:0-6089 GCA_051006935.1 Gaiellales bacterium | reverse complement strand
CGATCTGCTCACCATCTGCGCCGATCAGGCGCACCTGCGGTACACGAATCGCCTCGTTGATGCGGGTACGCGGCTCCTCAGGGGGACGGTCGTATCCGCGGCGTGGCCTCAAGACTGGTGCTCCGTGCGCAAGGGTGATGTGCTCCGTTCGGTGGACTGGCGGCCGCATTCCGGCCGACGCGGGCGATGGTAGCACGCACCGGGCGCACGCCCTCCCCGCGAAACCCATTGTGCCATGCCGTTTTCGGCGGCCTTCGCGTGGATCGTCACGCCGGGCTGTAGATCGTGCGCGCGTCGCGCTCCGTGGCGAGCTGGTCGATCACGGCGTCGAGCGGCTGCGTGCCGAGGTCGACCCGGCCGTGGCGGCGGACGGCGACCGCGCCCGCCTCCGCCTCGCGATCGCCGATCACGAGCATGGCAGGCACCTTCTGCGTCTCGGCCTCGGCGATGCGCTTGCCGATGGACTCGCCGCGTGCATCGATCTGCGCGCGCAGTCCCGCGCCCTGGAGCGCATCGCGCGCGAGCTCGGCGGCCACGATGTGGCGGTCCGAGATCGGCAGGATCACCGCCTGCACGGGGGCGAGCCAGAGCGGGAAAGCGCCGCCGTAGTGCTCGATCAGGATGCCGATGAAGCGCTCGAAGCTGCCGAGCAGCGCGCGGTGGATCATCACCGGCCGGTGATCGTGGTCGTCGGCGCCCGTGTAGGTGAGCTCGAAGCGCTGGGGCAGGTTGAAGTCGAGCTGCACCGTGCCGCACTGCCACGAGCGGCCCAGCGAGTCGGTCAGGTGGATGTCGATCTTGGGGCCGTAGAACGCGCCGTCGCCCTCGTTCACGCGGTAGTCGATGCCCCGCGCCTGGAGCACGCGGTGCAGCGCCTCCTCGGCCTTGTCCCAGATCGCGTCGTCCCCCACCCGCACCTCGGGGCGCGTCGAGAGCTCGATCTTGAAGTCCATCGCGAACAGCTCGTACAGGTCGAGCGCGAAGCCCAGGACGCCCTGGACCTCCTCCTCGATCTGGTCCGTAGTGACGAAGAGGTGCGCGTCGTCCTGGGTGATGTGGCGCACGCGCATGAGGCCGTGGAGCGTGCCCGACGGCTCGTGGCGGTGCACCAGCCCGACCTCGTTCATGCGCAGCGGCAGCTCGCGGTACGAGCGGCGATCGCTCTTGAAGATCATGCAGTGCGCGGGGCAGTTCATCGGCTTCATGCCGAAGGCGCGCTCCTCGATCTCGAGCAGGTACATGTTCTCGCGGAACTTGTCCCAGTGCCCCGACGTCTTCCAGAGGTCGGACGCGTACAGGATCGGCGTCTTCACCTCCTGGTATCCGCGCGCGCTGTTCTCCCCGCGCCACATGTCGACCAGCGTGTTCCAGACGATCATGCCCTTGGGGTGCCAGAACGGCGCGCCGGGCGAGACGTCGTTGAACGAGAAGAGGTCGAGCTCGCGGCCGAGGCGGCGATGGTCGCGCTTCTGCGCCTCCTCGATGTTGTGCAGGTGCTGGTCGAGGTCCTCCTGCGTGAAGAACGCGGTGCCGTAGACGCGCGTGAGCATCGTCCGCGTCGAGTCGCCCCGCCAGTACGCGCCCGCGACGTGCGTGAGCTTGAAGGCCTTGATCGGCGCCGTGTCCTGCAGGTGCGGTCCGCGGCAGAGGTCGGTGAAGTCGTCCTGCGTGTAGACCGTCAGCGGCTCGTCGACGGGCAGGTCGTCGATCAGCTCGACCTTGTACGCCTCGTCCTCGTCGACGAAGCGCTGGCGGATCGTCTCGCGGTCCGTCGTCTCGCGCGTGAACGCGTGCTTCTGCTTGAGGATCCGCCGCATCTCGTCCTCGATGCGCACGAGGTCGGCCTCGCCGATCTGCTCGGGGAACTCGAAGTCGTAGTAGAAGCCGTTGTCGATCGCCGGGCCGATCGAGATCTTCACGCCGGGGAAGACGTGGCGGGCCGCCTCGGCCAGCACGTGGGCGGTCGAGTGGCGCAGGATCGGCAGCGCCTCCTCGTCGCCGACGCGCAGGATGCGCACGTGCGCGCCGTCCGGCAGCGGCAGGCGCAGGTCGCGGACCTCGCCGTCGACCTCGATCGCGGCGGTCGCCTTGGCCAGCCGCTCGCCGATCGCGCGGGCGCAGTCGAGCCCGGTCGCGCCGTCCGCGAGCTCGAGCTCGGTGCCGTCGGGGAGATGGACCTTCACGGCCTCAGGCTAGCAATCTGGCCGATTCGGCCCGGTCAGCCGAGGTCGAACGACGTCATCGCGTGGAACGCGCCGACGCGCGCCTCGACCTCCTCGCGCGTGAGGCGCTGCACGCGCTCGGTGCCGAACTCCTCCACGTTGAAGGAGGCGACGATCGAGCCGTACGCGACGGCGCGCTTGAGGTGCGGGACGTCGGGCTCCGTCTGGCCCGTCGCGGCGAGGTAGCCGACGAAGCCGCCGGCGAAGGAGTCCCCGGCCCCCGTCGGGTCGAAGACCTCCTCGAGCGGGTAGCCCGGGACGCCGAAGAACGCATCGTCGACGAACAGCGCGGCGCCGTACTCCCCGCGCTTGATCACGACGATGCGCGGGCCGTGCGCCGAGATGGCGCGCGCCGCCTTGGCGAGCGTGGACTCGCCCGTCAGCTGGCGCGCCTCGCCGTCGTTGAGGATCACGCAGTCGACCTCGCCGATCGCGCCGATCAGCGCGTCCTTGGCGATCTCGATCCAGAGGTTCATCGAGTCGAGCGCCACGAACCCGGCCTGCGACTGGCGTCGGACGGAGCGCTGGAGGTCGGGGACGATGTTGCCGAGGAAGAGCACCGGCGCCTGGGCCTGCTCGACCGACAGCTGCGGGTCGAACTGCTCGAAGACGCCGAGGCGGGTGTCGAGCGTCTCGGCGACGTTGAGGTCGAAGCCGTAGCGCCCCTCCCAGGCGAACGTCGTGCCGCCCTCGATCACCGCGATGCCGCTCGTGTCGATGCCGCGCTCCTCCAGCACCGGCCCGCCGTCGAAGTCGTCGCCGACGACCCCGACCACCCCCACGTCGGTGAAGAGGTTGGCGGCGAGCGAGAAGTGCACCGCCGATCCCCCGAGCGCCCGGTCGCGGCGACCGAAGGGCGTCTCGAGGGAGTCGTAGGCGATGGATCCGACGGCGATGAGGCTGTTCACGGCACGGAAGGTAGCAGCGGGCCTCACATCTCCAGCGCGAGTCGCGCCGTGCGGCCGGGCATGCAGCGCACGCCCTCGTGCACCTCGACGAGCGCGTCCCAGTCGGCCACCCAGATCATGCGACGCTCGATCGAGGCGATCTCCTCCGCGCGTAGCCAGCCCGAGACCTTCGTGAGCGTCTCGCGCGTCGTGCCCGTCATCTCGGCCAGCGCACCGTGGGTCAGGCGGATGTCGATCCGCACGCCCTCCGGCGTCACCTTGCCGAAGTGGTCGGCCAGCTCGATCACGACACCCGCGAGACGAGCGGGCACGGGCTGGAACGCCAGCGACGCGAGCCTGCTCTCTGCGCCGCGCAGCCGCTCGGCGTTGGACCGGGCGAGATTGCGCGCGATCACGGGGTCGACGCTCGCGAGCGCCTCGAGGTCCGTCGTGCTGGCGCGCAGCACGTCGCAGTCGACGAGCGCCTCCACCTGCTCGGTGCCCGCCTCCACGGCGAACGGGAGCGAGCCGAAGGCCATGCCGGCCTCGATCAGGCCGCTGGTCAGGCAGCGCCCGTCCGTGTTGACGCGCACGGAGCGCGCCACGCCGTCGCTGAGGATGTAGGTGCGCGGGTCCGTATCGGCCGCGCCGGAGATGGTCTCGCCGCGGTCGTAGCTGCGGACGCAGAACGCGCCGGCGGCGCGGGCGAGGCGATCCTTGGAGAGGCCCTCGAAGAGCGGCGTCTCGCTGATCGCGTTGAGCAGGTGCGGGTTCATCATCGACCTCCTGTGGTCCGGGCCCCGGAGGTGATCCGGAACCCACAGCCATGATCGGAGGGCGGTGTTGACCTGCTCTTAGCGGTCTGTAGCGCCTGTGTTGGCCAGTGTTACGGCCGCGTTCAGGTTGTTAGGAAGCTGCGTCGGCCTCGACGCCGAGGATCTTCGAGAGCTCGCCCTGGGCGTGCAGCTCCTCGACGATGTCACAGCCGCCGATCAGCTCGCCGCCGACGAACAGCTGCGGCGTGGTCGGCCAGTTGGAGTAGGCCGTGAGCTGCTGGCGGATGCGCGGATCCGGCAGGATGTCGACGGCGACGAACTCGACGCCGCTCTCGAGGATGCGCTCCGCCACGCGCGCCGAGAACCCGCAGCGCGGCTCCTCCGGCGTGCCCTTCATGAAGAGGGCGACCTGGTTGCCGGTGATGATGGCAACGATCTCCTCGTAGATCTGCTCATCGCTCATGACGCTCATGCGGATGCTCCGGAGTCGAGTGGGACGGTCGTGATGGACAGCGCGTGGATCTCGCCGGAGTCGAGCTGCGCCTGCACGGCCGCGTAGACCAGCTTGTGCTGCTCGATCAGGCTCTTGCCGGCGAACTGCTCCGCCTCGACGCGAACGGCGAGGTGGTCGCCACCGGCTCCCATGAAGTCCGACACGACGGCGCGGCTCCCGGGGAGATGCGCCTCGATCAGCTCCTGGACGGCGGTCAGTTCCACGGCCGCAGCCTAGCGGAGGATCGAGGGAGGACCGGCACCTGCGCGGGATGCCTCGCCCCCACCCGCGGCGTCACCCAGGCGCTCGCGGCCGGGAGGAACGGCGTGGCGCCGGGATCGCCGCTGGTCGACTCGCTGACGAGCCGCCACCGCGCCGCGCGCCAGGCCCCGCGCGTGCCGCAACCGCCACGCAGCAGCCCGCCGGCGATGCTGACGATCCGCTCCGACGAGCGGCAGACCGCCGTGCCCGTCGACTCACCGGGCAGGCGTCCCTCCCAGCGCAGCCGCAGGCCGGTGATGCCCGGAGCGATCACGCTCCCCGGCAGGACACGCAGGTCGCGGACCAGCGGGCGCCCCGCGCCGTCACGACCGTCGGCGCGCGCGGCGAGCAGGAGGACGATGCGCGGGCGCACGCCCACGGCGCCGAGCCGGATGCGCTCGGGCACCCCGCCCGCCGGCGTCACCTCGAGCCACGCGATCGCGTTGACGAGGGGCCGCACCACACCTTCGACGCCACCACGCGCGTCGATCGCCACGGGCTCCTCGACGGTAGGGAAGCGCGGGACGGTCGGCTCGAGCAGGAGGCGCGCGTCGGCTGCGGCGAGGCTGGGATCGAGCACGCCGACGAGGTGCATCGCGCCGCCCGCGACGACGCGCCAGCGGTCGAACCGCACCGGCGCGCCGGCCTCCGGCCCGATCCGCAACGCGCCGCGCTCGGCCCCGACGGGATACCCCACGGCGACGGTGGGATCGGACCACGCCTCATCCCGTCCGTCTGCCGTCTCCACGACCGCGTGGACGCGCAGGCGGAGCCCCACGTCGGCCGCGATCGGCGTGTAGGCGCCGTCGTGCGCGTCGTCGATCGGCGCGAATCCGCCATCGCCGGAACGCTCCCAGGTGAGCGACACGTCGAGCGGCGATGCCTCGTCCACACTGATGCCGTCGGTCGCCAACCGGGCACCGATGACCGGCTCGCCCGAGATCACCGGCGGCGTGACGATCGTCGGGGCCGCCTCGGCGACGCCCGGCAGCGCGAGGACCGCTGCGAACGCGACCAGGAGCAGGCGGATCATCGGCATGCGAGCGCCGCCGTTCCCAGGCCGCAGGAACGCGACGCCGTCGCGGTTGCCGACCCGGCTGCCGGGCCGGACGCGTGCGTTGCGGGCGATGCGAGCGAGTGCGAGGCGGTCGCCGCCGCGCTTTGCGATTTCACCGCCGGCGCCTTCGATCCGCCCGCACCGCCGAGCAGCCTGGCCGCCGCCTCGATCGCGAGGATGCGCCCGATCGGGCCGTAGTGGCCTTCCCCGGACGGGCTGCCCGCCTCGGGCACGGGCTCCACCGGCGGACGCGCGGCCGACGGCACGCCCGAAAGGTGGCTGGCGACCACCACGGCACCGAGCGCACCGACGAGCAGCATCGCGGCGACGGCGCCGCCGACGAGCCGCCAGCGGATCGCACGTCGCACGGAGAGGTCGATGCGATCGGCGGTG
>JBPCSR010000179.1:0-4919 GCA_051006935.1 Gaiellales bacterium | reverse complement strand
GGGCGTGAAGCGCACGGTCGTGCCGGTGCCCTCGCCCTTCTTCAGCTCGCGCACGTCCTTGACGGGGCCCTTCGGCACGCCGCGCGCGTACGTCTGGGTCCACAGCTTCCCGTCGCGACGCACCTCGACCTCGAGCCACTCGGACAGCGCGTTCGTGACCGACGCGCCGACGCCGTGCAGGCCGCCCGAGACCTTGTAGCCCCCGTCGCCGAACTTGCCGCCGGCGTGGAGCTTCGTGAAGACGAGCTCGAGCGCGGACACCTTCTGCTCGGGGTGGATGTCGACCGGGATGCCGCGGCCGTCGTCGACGACCGTGATCACCTCGCCGTCGGCGATCTCCACCAGGATGTTCGAGCAGCGACCGGCCAGCGCCTCGTCGACGGCGTTGTCGACGACCTCCCAGATCAGGTGGTGGAGGGCGCGGCTGTTGGTGCCGCCGATGTACATGCCGGGACGCACGCGCACCGGCTCGAGCCCCTCGAGGACCCGGATATCGGCAGCGCTGTAGCGGTCCTTGGCCATCGGCCGAAGGCTAGGCGACGGGGTTCCGGGCGCTCCGCGCGCCGCGCGAGCGGACCGTGCCGTACCCTGCGCGCAGTGCCGCTCGCCTCGATCCCCGCCTCGCCCGGCCCGTACGTCTTCCAGATCGGCACCTTCGGGCTGCGCTGGTACGGCTTCCTGATCGCGGTTGGCATCGCGCTCGCGATCTGGCTCGCGCGACGCGAGTTCCGCCGCCGCGGCCTCGACCCCGAGCACGTCTACGCGATCGCGCTGTGGACCGTGCCCGCAGGCATCATCGGCGCCCGGCTCTACCACGTCATCACGGACTGGCACCTGTTCAGCGGGCACCCCGAGAAGATCATCCTGATCCAGCAGGGCGGCCTCGGGCTGCCGGGCGTGATCGCCGGCGGCGCGCTCGGGGCGTGGATCGGCGCGCGCCGCTGCGGTATCGGGTTCGGCACCGTCGCCGACTGCATCGCGCCCGGCCTGATCCTCGCGCAGGCGCTCGGCCGCTGGGGCAACTACTTCAATCAGGAGCTGTTCGGCGGCCCGACGACGCTGCCGTGGGGCCTCGAGATCGACCCGGCGTTCCGCCCCGTGCAGTACGCCGCCGACGCGACGTTCCAGCCGACGTTCCTCTACGAGTCGCTCTGGAACCTCGGCGTCTTCGCGCTGCTCCTGGCCGTGATCATCCCGCGGCTCTGGGACCGCGTGCGGCCCGGCACGATCTTCGCCGCCTACCTCGTGCTCTACGGCATCGGCCGCATCTGGGTCGAGCGGCTGCGCATCGACCCCGCCCACGTGATCGCGGGAGTGCGCCTCAACGACTGGGTGTTCGGGATCGTGGTGATCCTCGCCGCCGTCTACCTCGTCGTCTCGCTCAGGCGACGGGCGCCGGCGCGCGCCTAGCCGCGCTCGCGAACGGGATCGCGGCGAGCGCGAGCAGCGCGGACAGCACCAGCCCGGCCTGGTACGCGCCGTCGGCGAACGGCCCCGACCCGCCGAGCGCGTTGAGGGGCGCGACGCCGCCGCCCGCGGCGCTCCATCCGATCGCGGCGGCGATGCCGAGCAGCGCGATCGAGAGCAGCGTCCCGAAGCGCGCGGCGGCGAGGTTGATCGCCGACTGCATCCCCTCGTCGCCCTCGTGCGCGAGCTGCAGCACCGCGTGCGTGACGGGGCCGGCCATGCACGCCATGCCGAGGCCGAGCAGCATCTGCGCGGGGATCACGATCCACACGCGCCCGTCGGCGAGGAACCAGGCGGGGAGCACGCTCGCGGCCGTCAGGAGCGGGCCGACGCGGAGCATCAGCAGCATGTGCCGCTCGGCGGCCAGCGCGGTCAGGCGCCGCGAGAACGCGAAGATCATCAGGCTCATCGGCAGGATCAGGAAGCCCGTCGTGATCGGGCCGTAGCCGAGCGCGGACTGCAGCCGGATCGAGATCAGGAGCCCCATCGTCAGCGGCGTCGACCAGGCCAGGATCGTGAAGACGTGCACGCGGTTCATCAGCCGGTCGCGCACGGCGCGGGCGGGGATCATCGGGTCGGGGAACATCCGCTCGTGCTGGATGAAGATGAGCAGCATCGCCACGCTGCCGACGGCCAGCCCGAGCACGAGCGGGTCGAGCGCCCCGCGCGCCGGCCACTCGATCAGCGCGCCCGTGAGCAGCGCGATGGCGATCGAGGCGATCGCGCCGCCGACGAAGTCGACGCGCCGGCCGGCGACGCCGTCGGAGAGGATCCCGCGCGCCAGCCACAGCGACAGCAGCACGAACGGCACCACGACGAAGAAGGCCCAGCGCCAGCCGAACAGGCCGCCGACGATGCCGCCGAAGGCCGGCGCGACCGACGACGAGATGCTCGTGCCCGTCACCCAGATGCCGACGGCGCGCGCCTGGCGCTCGGGCGCGATCGCGGTGCGCAGGATCGCCACCGACGACGGCGTGATCAGCGCGGCGGCGAGGCCCTGCACGGCGCGCGCGCCGACGAGGAACTCCGCGTTCGGCGAGAGGCCGACGAGCACGGTGGCCGCGGCGAACGCGGCGCATCCGATCATCAGCATGCGGCGGTGCCCGTAGACGTCGCCCATCACGCCCGACGGCAGGACGAACGCCGTCATCGTGATCAGGTAGGCGTTGACGATCCACTGCTCCTGCGCGAGCGAGGTGTGCAGGTCGCGGTGGATGTCGGGCAGCACGACGTTCACGACGGAGATGTCGATGAAGATCGCGCCCGTTGCGAGGATGCAGGCGAGCAGCGTCCAGCGCTCGTGGAATCCGCGCAGCAGCACGAGGGCACCGTACACCCGCGGGCAGGGGCTGCGCGGCGCGGATACGATGCCGCGCATGGAGGAGCGCGACGTCGTCATCATCGGAGCGGGCATCGCCGGGCTGACCGCGGCGCGCGAGCTGCGCGAGCTCGACCCGCTCGTGCTCGAGGCGTCGGACCGCGTCGGCGGCCGCATCTGGTCGCAGCAGCGCGGCGACCTCGCGATCTCCGTCGGCGCGCACATGTTCCCGCCGCCCGACTCGACCGTCGGCCGCATGGTCACGGAGTACGGGCTCGACGTGCTGCCGATCACGGGCTCGATGCTCAACGTCGCGCTGCGCGGCCAGCTGATCAGCGACATCCGCCCGGAGCTGATGCCCTTCCGGCTCCCGCTGTCGGTGCGCGGCCGCATCTCGTTCGCGCGCGCGGGCCTGAAGGTCAAGCGCATCGGCGACGAGTACATGCGGCTCGCGGTGCCGCGTCCCGGCGAGAGCGCGGGCGACGTGCGCATGCGCCTCCTGCAGTACGGCGGCGACCGCTCCTTCGCCGACTTCCTCGGGCCGCTGCATCCGGAGGCGGCCGAGATCTACCGTGCGCTCTGCAACCGCACGATCGCCGAGCCGGACCAGATCTCCGAGGGGTCGATGGCCGCCCTGTTCGGCCACGTCTGGGACTCGGGCGATCTCGGCCGCAACATGCGCGGCGGCTCGGGCCTCCTGCCCGACGCGCTCGGCCGCGACCTCGCCGCGCACATCCGCCTGCAGACGCGCGCCACGCGCCTCGCCTTCGACGGCGCCGGCGTGACCGTCGGCTTCGAGGGGCCGGACGGGGCGGGGGCGGTGCGGGCGCGCGCCGCGATCGTCGCCGTGCCGGCGCCGGACCTCGCGCCGTTCATGGGCGACGCCATGACGCCCGGCTTCGCCGCGGCCGTCGACCGCATCCGCTTCGGCCCGCACATCGTCACGAGCATCCGTACCGACGAGACGGAGCCGATGGCGTGGGACGACCTCTACTCGGTGCTCACCCCCGACCTCGGCTTCACGATGTTCTTCAACCACGCCAACGCGCTGTGCGGCACGGGCGCGCCGAAGCAGGGCAGCGTGCTGATGGTCTACACGGGCGCCGACCGCGGCCGCGCGCTGCTCGGCAGGACCGACGACGAGATCCAGCAGCACCATCTCGCGAGCCTCGACCGGCTCTTCCCCGAGCTGCGTCGGCACATCGTCGAGCTGTGGACGTACCCCTGGGAGCACGCAGGGCCGTTCGGCGGGCCGGGCCGTTGGCGCGCGCAGGAGACGCTCGAGCACGGCCTCGGCGGGCGGGTCTTCGTGGCCGGCGACTGGGTCAGCGACTTCGTCTCGATGGAGACCGCCGCGCTGACCGCCGTCGACGCGGCCGACGAGGTGCGTGCGCTGATCGAGCGGGGCGGGCCGCTGCCGAAGCGCCGCCGCACGGTCGCGACGAAGCGCGACGCGGCCGCGTCCAAGCGCGTTCAGGCGTTCTTCGGCTCGTCCGACGAGGGCTGACACGCGGGGCACCAGTAGGTGCGCCGCCCCTCGTCGCCCTGCGCGCGGGCGCGGATGCAGGCCCCGCAGGCCGGGCACGGGCGGTTCGCGCGACCGTAGACCCGGACGGGCCGCCGCATCGCGCCGCTCGCGACGTGCGCGCGCATCATCGCCGCGGCGCGCTCGAGCAGTCCCGTCAGCGCGGCGTCGTCGAGGTCGGCGACGCGCGTCCACGGGTCGAGGCGGCGGTCGAACAGCGCCTCGCTCTTCCAGACGTTGCCCACGCCCGCCAGCACGCGCTGGTCGAGCAGCACGTCGGCGACCGTCTGCTCGGCGGGGCCGCGACGCGCTCTGGCCGCGGCCGCCGCGGCGTCGAAGCCGTCGTCGAGGACGTCGGGGCCGAGCCGCCCGAGGGCGGGATGGAGGCCCGCCTGCGCCGGGGTGAGCAGCTCGAGCACGGGCCCGTTGAAGAGGATCGCCTCGAGCGCGTCGGTCGCGAGGATCAGCCAGGCCGTCGCGCGCGGCCGCCGTGTCGCCCGCCCCGGCGCGCCGACGTCCCAGCGCCCCGACATGCGCAGGTGGCTGTGGATCGCGAGGCCGGAGTCGAAGCGGATCAGCAGGTGCTTGCCGCGCGCCTCGACCGCCTCG
>JBPCSR010000178.1:0-27204 GCA_051006935.1 Gaiellales bacterium | reverse complement strand
TAATCTTGCGTTGGGGCGCCGCGCCCCGGGGCGGGGGCCCCACCGCTCCGGTCTGGCACGCGCGCACGCGCCCCGAGTGGGTCGAGGCCGAGGCCACGGGCCGCGCGGTGCGCTTCGCCGAGCAGGCCGGCGCGCCCGTCTTCATCGTCCACGTGTCGTGCCAGCCGGCCGCGGAGGAGATCATCGCGGGCCGCGCCCGCGGCGTCGCCGCCTACGGCGAGACCTGCATCCAGTACCTGTTCGCCGACATCACCGACCTCGAGCGCCCGGCGCCCGAGGGCGCGCGCTTCGTGTGCTCGCCGCCGCTGCGCGACGCGTCGAACCAGGACTTCATGTGGGACTGCCTCAAGTACGGCCACCTGCAGTCGATCTCGACGGACCACTGCCCGTTTGACGACCCGCAGAAGGCCCTCGGCGCCGACGACTTCTCGAAGATCCCGAACGGCCTCGCCGCCATCCAGCACCGCCTGCCGCTGATGTGGGAGCACGGCGTCAAGGACGGCCGCATCTCGATGAACCGCCTCGTCGACATCACGTCGACGGCGATCGCCAAGCAGTTCGGCATGCCGACGAAGGGCGCGATCGCGCCCCGCATGGACGCCGACATCGTGATCTTCGATCCGAAGAAGCCGTTCACGTTCTCGCCGGAGACGTCGTTCATGAACGTCAGCTACGACCTCTGGGAGGGCAAGACCGTCGCCGGCTCCGTGCGCAGCACGCTGTGCCGCGGCACCACGGTCTTCGACCAGGGCGAGATCAAGACGCAGTCCGGCCACGGGAAGTTCCTCAAGCGCATCCCGTTCGACGTCGCCCGCCAGGGCGACCTGGCCTAGCGCGCCCGACGCGCCGATCCGGGTCGCCGTCCGGATCGGCGCGCCAGGCGCACTAGAGTGCGCGGCAGGCGACATGGCAGCGCAGCAGCGACCCTTCCGCGGACGGTTCCTCGCCGCCGAGGCGGCCCTGGTCGCGTGCGGCCTCGCGCTGCTCGGCGCCTTCGCCTGGCAGGTCGCGCACCTCGAGCGCTGGCAGCCGCGGTCGGGCACCACCACGACGGCGGTCGATGCGTTCCCCGAGTACCACCGCGACGTCCGCGCCGCGCGGCGGCTGCTCGTGCCGCTGTTCCCGGGCGATGCCACCGCACGCGCGTACGGCCTGCGCATCACGCCGAACTCGTTCGACCTGCGCGATCCGCCCGTGCCCACGTCGATGTTCGTCGTGCCGCTCCCCGGCCAGAACCCCTACTCGCCGATGACGGTCGAGTTCTTCGCCGCCGGGTTCATCATCGGCCGCGCGCAGTCGTTCCAGCTCGCGCACATCAAGCAGGGCCGGCTGACGCTGATCGCGTGGGCCTTCACATCGCATGAGGGCGCGCTGCGCGCGTTCCGCGCCTACCGCGACACGACGGGCCTGCCCGGGCGCCCCAACGCCTACGCGCCGTACGCCGGCCTCAAGGGCGCGGCCGCGCACGGCCTCGAGGAGCTGTTCTGGGTGCGCGGCCGCCTGCTCCTGCAGAGCAGCTACGCCGCCCCGCAGGACGACCTCACCGCGATCCAGCGCGCCCATCGCCGCCTGACCGCCTACTTCGACGCGCACGTCCGCGCGGTCACGGCCGACCCGGCCCCCACGCCCGTTCTGCCCGACCTCTCGCCGCTCGGCCGGCTCCGGGAGATTGCGGTCCCCGAGGTCGAGCTGCCGGGCGGCCTCGCCACCCGACCCGGCGCGAGCGGCCTGCAGGTCGGCGCCATGCGCGGCTGGCAGGCGGCGCCGGCGCTCGACGTCGCGTTCAGCCGCCTCGGCCTGCTCGGGGTGAACCGCCAGGTGATCGGCGTGGCCGGGATGTCGCTCGGGCACTACGAGCTGGCCGCCGACCGCTTCCCCACCGCACGCGCCGCGCAGCGCGCGCTCGATCTGCTGGCGCGGCAGCCGCGCACCCGGGTCGCCCAGCTGGCCGGCCTCGGACGCACGCTGCGCGTGGACGGGCCCGGCGGCGGGAACTTCTCCGATCTCTGGTGGCGGCATGGCGCGCTGCTCCTGCGCGCGTCGTCCTACGCGTCGCGTCTGGCGCCGCTGCCGTCGGACCAGCGCCTCCGACTCGCGCGGCAGCTGGACCGCCGGGCCACGCTCGCGCTGGCGCTCGTCCCGCGCTGAGCCTGCAACGCTACGGCCATGGACAGCGCCGAAGCACGCCGCATCCTCGTGCACGGGTCCTCCGGGCCCGAGCCATGCGGGCTGACGATCCGGATCATCGCCGGCCTGCTCGACTACGGCGTGGTGATCGTGGTGCTGTTCTGGATCTACGTGTTCACGCGCACGCAGCAGGCGGACGGCTCGTTCACCCGCCCCGCGCTCTGGGTGCTCGTCGTCTACGTGATCTGGTGGCTCTGCTACTACGGCCTCTTCGAGTACCTCTGGAACGGCCAGACGCCGGGCAAGCGGGCGGCCCGCATCAAGGCCGTGATGGGCAGCGGCGAGCCGCTCACGCCGGCCGCGGCCGCGAAGCGCACGCTCGCCCGGCCGATCGACATGCTGCCGTGGATCACGCCCTACGCGCTCGGCATCCTCTTCATCATCGCCACGGGCGAGAAGCGCCGCCAGCGCCTCGGCGACCGCTGGGCCGGCACGAAGGTCGTCAAGGTCGACCAGCCCGACCCGTTCGGCCCGCGCGACCTCTAGCGCGTCGTGTAGCCCGCGTCGACCACGAGCGCCGTGCCGACCGTGGCGCCCGCCCGCTCCGAGGCGAGAAAGCAGATCGCCTCGGCGATCTCCGACGGCTCGATCAGGCGGCCGATCGCCGTCGCGTCCTCGAACGCGCGCTGCGTCGCCGCGCGGTCGCCGGCCTCCGCGAAGAACCGCTGCACGAGCGGCGTGTCGGTCGGTCCCGGGCAGACCGCGTTCACGCGGATGCCCTCCGCGGCGTGGTCGAGCGCCATCGCGCGCGCGAGGTTCACCGCCGCGCCCTTCGAGGCGCAGTAGGCCGCGGCGTCCGGCACGGCGACGAGCCCGAGCTGCGAGGCGACGACGACGATCGCGCCGCCGCCGGCCGCGCGCAGGTGCGGCACCGCCGCGCGGCAGGTGAGGTACACGCCGCCGACGTTGATGCCCATCACGCGCGCGAACTCCTCCGGTGCGCACCCCTCGACCGACCCGCGCGACGCGACGCCGGCGCCGCAGACGGCGACGTCGAGACCCCCGAGCTCGGCGACGGCCCGGTCGACGGCACCGGCGACCGAGGCGCCGTCGGCCACGTCGCACGCCACGCGCACGTCGGCCCCGCACGCCGCGAGCGCGCCCTCGTCGACGTCGAGCGCGGCGACGCGGCACCCGTCCTCCTGGAAGCGCGCGACCGTCGCGGCGCCGATACCCGACGCGCCGCCCGTCACGAGGACGCGCCTCATACGGCCGTCATCCCGCCGTCGACGACGAAGGCCGATCCGGTCACGAACGACGCGCGGTCGGAGGCGAGGAAGCAGATCGCGTCGGCGACCTCGTCGGCACGCCCGACGCGGCCGATCGGGTGCATCGGCTCGAACGCGGCGAACGCGGCCTCGGGGTCCGGCAGTCCCGCGACGAACTGCCGCGGCTGCTGGGTGTCGATCACGCCCGGGCAGATCGCGTTGACGCGCACGCCCTGGTCGGCGAGGTCGATCGCCATGCACTTCGAGAGGTGGATCACGCCCGCCTTCGCCGCGCCGTAGGCGCTCATGAACCGCAGGGCCTTGATGCCGCCGACGCTCGCGATGTTGACGACGTTGGCGCCCGCGCGTCCCGCCATCAGCGGCACGACCGCGCGCGACACGAGGAAGACGCTCTTCAGCACGACCCCGTGCACGCCGTCCCACTGCTCCTCGGTCGTCTCGAGGAACGGCGCCCCGACGATGGCGCCGTGGTTGTTCACGAGCACGTCGACGCCGTCGAACGCCTCGCGCGCGGCATCGGCGATGCGCGCGCAGTCCGCGGCGACCGTGACGTCGGCCCGCACCGCGACGGCCTCGCCGCCCGCGGCGCGCACCGCCGCGGCGACCTCGGCGACCTGCTCGCGCAGGTCGGTCAGCACGAGCCGGGCGCCCTCGGCGGCGAGGCGCCGCACGGTGGACCGCCCGATATCGCCCTCGGCGCCCGTCAGCACGATGACGCGCCCCTCCAGCTCTCCCGCCATCGGCGTTTCCCTTTCCCGTCGACCCCGGATACGCTCCGCTCCGGAGAGGATACCCCCGGCGCGCGGTCCGCGACGGCCGGCCGGGACCGCACAGGAGGAGAGCACATGCCGTTCGTCACGCTGGCAAACGAGAACCGCATCTACTACGAGCTGACCGGGCCCGAGGACGGGCCGATCGTGATGCAGTTCGGCGGCTCGCTGTTCGGGCGCCACAACTTCGGATTCGTCAACGACGGCTTCCGCGAGCGCGGCTTCCGCCTCCTCTCCTTCGACGCCACCGGCTACGGCCGCTCCGACTGCCCCAACACCGAGCACTCGGTCGAGAACTGGGCCGACGAGGGCGCGCTGCTGCTCGACGCGCTCGGCCTCGACCGCGTCTACGTCCACGGCACGTCGATGGGCGGCATGGTCACGATCGCGTTCGTCGGCAAGTACCCGGAGCGCACGATCGCGGCGTGCGCCGACTGCGGCATGGCGCGCTGCGACCTCTACCGCCAGGTCTACTTCCGCACGTGGCGCAAGATGTCCGAGGCGATGCCGCTCGACGACTTCTGCGACCTGATCACGATCCAGGCCGTCGGCGACCAGTACCTCGCCGACCACCCGGAGACGTTCGACCTCGTGCGCCACGTGATCCGCCTGAACCCGCCGTACACGGTCCGGTGGGCGTGCCTCGCGATGGAGAACATGGACCTCGAGCCGATCGCGCGCTCGATCAAGCGCCCGATCCTCTTCACGAACGGCTCGCGCGACACGATGACCCCGCCGCGCCTCGCCACGGGCGGCTTCAGCGCGCATGACATCGCCGAGGCGATCGGCGACTGGGCGACGGTGCACGAGTTCACCGAGATCGGCCACGCCGACCTGCTCGAGTGCCCCGACGAGGCGACCGAGCTCGTGACCGGCTTCTTCACGCAGCACGCGGACGCCTAGGAGACGCACCATGCACTTCGGCATCACCGTCCTCCCCGATCCCCCGTACACCGACCTCGTCCGCCTCTTCAAGCAGGCCGAGGACAACGGCTTCGAGATCGGCTGGACCTACGACTCGCACGTCCTCTGGCAGGACCCGTATCCGCTCCTCACGGCGGCGGCGCTCGGCACGGAGCGCATCAAGCTCGGCATGTGCGTCACGAACCCGGGCACGCGCGAGCCCACCGTCACCGCGTCGGCGCATGCCACGCTCAACGACATCTCGGGCGGGCGCATGGTGTTCGGCATCGGCCGCGGCGACTCCGCGCGGCGCTACATCGGCCTCCAGCCGGTCAAGGTCGCCGAGTACGAGGCCGCGACGGCGATGATGAAGGATCTGATGAACGGCCGGAAGACCGAGTGGAACGGCAAGGAGCTCCAACTCGAGTGGGCCAAGGACCTCCCCGAGATCCCGTTCTACCTGGCCGGCTACGGCCCGAAGGCGCTCGCCGTCGCGGGCCGTCACGCCGAGGGCGTGATCATCCAGCTCGCCGATCCCGAGATCATCCAGTGGATCATGGGCCTCGCCCGCGCCGCCGCGGAGCAGGCCGGGCGCGACCCCGACGCGCTCGAGCCGATCGTGTGCGCCCCCGCCGTCCTGATGGACGACATGGCAGCCGCCCGCGACGCCTCGCGCTGGTTCCCGGCGATGGTCTCGAACCACGTCTTCGACCTGCTGCAGCGCTACGACAAGAGCGAGCTGCCCGACGCGCTGACGTCGTACATGGAGCGGCGCGAGTTCTACAACTACGACGACCACTCCCGCGAGGGCGCGGCGCACGGCGAGTTCGTGGACGACGAGACGGCCGACCGCTTCAGCGTCCTCGGCTCGGTGGAGCAGCACATCGCCAAGCTCAAGGAGCTCGAGTCGATCGGCGTCAAGCACTTCAACATCTACCTGATGGCGGGCGACCGCGAGCGCACGATCGACGTCTACGGCACGGAGGTCATCCCGCAGTTCGCGGGGTGACCCCGTCGGCGGCCCCAGGGCCGCGACGGCGGATCAGGCGGCGCCGACGCGCTCGATCGCGCGACCGGCGGCGATGCCGAAGGCCTGCGCGGCGAGCAGCAGGTGCTCCTCCGGCGTGTCTTCCTCCGGGCAGTGCGACAGGCCGTTCGTCGACGAGGCGAAGAGCATCACCGTCGGCACGAGGCGCGCCATCTCGGCAGCGTCGTGCAGCGGGCCCGACGGCAGCGCGCGATCGGTGCCGGTGACCTCGCGCACCGCGGTGCGGGCGTCCTCGATCAGCGCGGGGTCGAACGGGATCGGTGGGATGCGCCAGAGCTGCTCCCACTCGACCGTGCAGCCGAACTCGGCGGCGGCCGCCTCGGAGGCGGCGCGCGCGTCGGCGTTCATCGCCGCGAGGACGTCGGCGTCGAGGTGGCGCTGGACGACCAGGATCTCGGTGACGCCGGGGACGGCGGTGACGACCCCCGGCGTGCACGTGGCGTTGCCGATCGTCGAGACGCCCTCGTGGCGGATCGCGACGTCGCGCAGGAGCAGCGCGAAGCGCGCGGCGGCCGAGAAGGTGTCGCGGCGCTGGAGCATCGGCGTGGAGCCGGCGTGCGCGGCCTGCCCGCGGAAGGTGACGGTGTAGCGCTCCACGCCGACGGTGCCGAGCACGGCCCCCACGGCGAGGCCCTCGCTCTCGAGGACCGGGCCCTGCTCGATGTGCAGCTCGAGGTAGGCGCGCACGTCGTCGATGCGGCGCTTGGCCAGGTGCGACTGGTCGAGGTCGACGCCCATCGCCTTGAGCGCGTCCTCGAGGCGGATGCCGTCCTTGTCGGTGAAGCCCTTGACGTCGTCGATCTCGAGCGTGCCGGCGAACGCGGATGAGCCGAGCAGGCTGCGGCCGAAGCGCGCGCCCTCCTCGTCCGCCCAATCGACGAGCTTGACGGTGCACGGCGGCGTGCCGCCGGCCTGCGCCGCGCGCAGCACCTCGAGCGCGCCCATCACGCCCAGCACGCCGTCGAGCCAGCCGCCGCGCGGCACCGCGTCGACGTGGCTGCCGACCACGACGGCCTCGGGACGGGCGCCCGGCAGCGTCGCCCAGATGTTGCCGCACTCGTCCATCTCGTGGGTGACGCCGGGGATCTCGGCGAGCTTCGCGCGCAGGAAGTCCCGGGCCTTCACCCAGTCGTCCGTCCACGCGAGGCGGCGCGCGCCGTCGGGCCCGCCCGTCAGCTCGCGCAGCTCCTCGAGGTCGCGGACGACGTGGGCGGGATCGAAGGCGGCGGTGCTCATGGCGGGGAGAATACTGCCTCCAGCAGGGGATTTCCCGGATTCGCCGGTATGCTTGCCGCCATCCCGACCGGAGGATCCATGCGCATCACGCTCTGCGACGTCGGCCCGCGCGACGGGCTCCAGAACGACCCCGTCCAGCTCGAGCCCGCGCAGCGCGCGGAGCTCGTCGACCGCCTGTCCGCGACGGGGCTGCCCCGCATCGAGGCCGTCTCGTTCGTCAACCCGAAGGCCGTGCCGCGGATGGCGGGCGCCGCCGACGTGATGGCGGGCATCACGCGCAAGCCGGGCGTGATCTACGCCGGCCTGATCCTCAACGGCCGCGGCCTCGACGACGCGATCGCCGCGGACACGGACGAGATCCACGTCGCGTACCCGCTCACGAACACCTTCTGCCGCAAGAACCAGAACGTCACGCTCGACGAGGCGACGGTGATCGGCCAGCAGCTCGTCGAGGGCGCGAAGGCGGCGGGCAAGCGCGTGACGATGACGCTCGGCGTCAGCTTCGGCTGCCCGTTCGAGGGCCCGGTCGACCCCGGCCTCGTCGTCGAGCACGCGCGCATCGCGGCCGCCGCCGGCGCCGACGAGGTGATCCTCGCCGACACGATCGGCGTCGGCGTGCCGACCCAGGTCGCGCAGCTCGTCCCCGCGACGCTGGCCGCGATCCCGGGCACGCCCGTCGGCCTCCACCTGCACAACACCCGCAACACGGGCTACGCGAACGCGGCCGCCGGCATCGAGGCCGGCGCGACGATCTTCGACGCCTCGATCGGCGGCCTCGGCGGCTGCCCATTCGCGCCGCGCGCGACGGGCAACATCGCCACCGAGGACCTCGTCTACATGCTCGAGGGCATGGGCGTCGAAACCGGCGTCGATCTCGACGAGCTGATTCGCGTGAGCGAGTGGCTCGCCGGCGTGATGGGCCGCGACCTGCCGGGCCTCGTGCACCGCGCCGGGCCGTTCATCCCCGTCGGCACCGACTGACGATGACGCGCGTCGCCTTCGCCGGTGCCGGCACCATGGGCCGCCACCTGATCCGCCACCTGCTCGAGGCGGGGCACGCGGTGCGGGTCTACGACCCCGTGCCCGCCGCGATGGAGCACGCCGCCGCGCTCGGCGCCGACGCGACCGCGACCTGCATCGCCGACATCTGCGCGGACGCCGAGGTGTTCCTCCTGTCGATGCCGTCGGTCGGGCTGGTCGGGCAGGTCGCACGCGAGGCCGCTGCCGTCCTGCCGCAGGGCGCGCTGCTCGCCGACGTCTCGACGAGCCCGCCCGCGCTCGCCCAGGAGCTCGCCGCCGAGCTCGAGCCGACGGGCCTCCTCGTGGCCGACTGCCCGCTCTCGGGCGGGCCCGTGGGCGCCGAGGCCGGCTCGCTCACCTCGATGATCGGCGGCTCGGACGCGGCGTACGCGCGACTCGAGCCGCTCGCGCAGACGTGGAGCGCGTTCGTCGTCCACACGGGCGGCCACGGCACGGGCCAGGCCGCCAAGCTCTGCAACAACATGCTCGCCGGCCTGCACATGGCCGGCCTCTGCCTGTCGCTCGCGGCCGCGCGCCGCGCGGGCCTGTCCGACGCGATGCTGTTCGACATCCTCTCGCGCTCGACGGGCGACTCGCGCGTGATGCGCGCGCGCTTCCCGGGCCTCGGCGTCGACGACGCGCACCCGTCGAACCGCGACTTCGAGGCGCTCTTCACGCTCGACCTGATGACCAAGGACATGGAGCTCGCGGAGGAGTTCGTGACGAGCATGGGCCTCGAGCCGGGCCTGCTCGAGGCCGCCACCTCCGTCTACCGCGAGGCCCAGTCCGAGCAGCTCGGCGGCCTCGACTACTCGGGGCTGATCCGCCTCGCCCGACTGCAGGAGGACGCGCGATGAACCAGCAGGACCTCGAGATCTCGTTCGCGGCCGACGGCGTGGCCGTGGTCACGGGCGCTGCGCAGGGGATTGGCCAGGCGGCCGCCGTCGCGCTCGCGCAGCAGGGCGCGGACGTCGCGTGCGTGGATCGCGACGCGGAGCGCTGCGCCGAGACCGTGGCGATGGTCGAGGCGCTCGGCCGCCGCGCGCTCGGCGTGGGCTGCGACGTGTCGTCGCGCGCCGAGGTCGATGCCGCCGCCGCGCGCGTCGTCGCCGAGCTCGGCCCGATCGCGTTCCTCGCGACGTGCGCCGGCGTGCTGACGGAGAACGTGACGGCCGAGGAGGTGCGCGACGAGGACCTCGACACGCTCTGGTCCGTCAACGTCAAGGGCTCGTTCAACTGGGCGATCGCGGCCTCGCGCTCGATGATCCCCGCCGGGCGCGGCGCGATCGTGCTGATCTCGTCGCAGGCGGGCCTCGTGTCGCTGCCGAGCCAGGCCGGCTACTCGATGTCGAAGGGCGCGGTCGCCACGATGGCGCGCAGCCTCGCGATCGACTGGGCGAAGCACGGCATCACCGTCAACGCCCTCTGCCCGACGTTCATCTGGACCCCGATGGCCGCCCCGATGCTCGAGATCCCCGAGGTGCACGCCGCCGCGGTCCGCCGCATCCCGCTCGGGCGCGTCGGCCAGCCACGCGACATCGGCGGCGTGGTGGCGTTCCTGTGCTCGCCCGCCGCCTCCCTGATCACCGGCGTCGTGCTCCCGGTCGACGGCGGCTGGACCGCCGGCGAGCCCGAGCTGCCGCTCTGACGTGAGGCTAGACCGCGCGGCCGCGGCCGGGGCGGAACAGCGGGAAGCCGTCGGCCACGATCTGCTGGCCGCGCGAGAAGACGTGCACGACGCGGCCCGTCAGCTCGCGGCCGTGCCACGCGGGCGCCTTGCCGCGCCCCTCGAGCGCCGCCGGATCGACCGTCCACGTCGCCGCCGGGTCGACGAGCACGACGTCGCCGTCGGCGCCGACCTGCAGCGCGCCCTTGCGCGGCCAGAGGCCGAGCCGCCGCGCGGGGCGCTCCGCGACGATCGCGCAGAGCGTCGGCAGGTCGATGCGCCCCGCCGCGACGCCGTGCGACAGGAGCGCGGGCACGAGCAGCTCGATCGACGCGATGCCGACCCAGTCCGGGTCGCCGTCGAGGGGCTCCGAGCGGTGATCGCTGACGACGCCCTCCAGCCGGCCGTCGGCGAGCGCGGCCCAGAGGGCCTCGCGATCGGCCTCCTCGACCAGCGGCGGGCGCACCGTGCAGCCGTCGGGGAGCGCGTCGAGGCACAGCTGGGCGAGCCCCGTCGACGCCGTTGCGATGCCGTCGGCCAGCGCCTCGACGGCGCGGGCGGAGGCGATCGGGGCGACGTGCGGTGCGATGTCGGCGAGCGCGCCGAGCTCCGACAGGAGGCGCAGGCGCGTGCCCTCCGCCTCGGCGCCGAGACGGCCCGCCGCGCGCACGGTGATCGGCACGCCGCTGACCGCCGCCAGGCGCAGCAGCGCGCCCGGCCCGGCGGTCGCCGCCTGGTCCTCCGCATCGAGATCGAGGTAGGCGCCGGCGAAGCCCGCGTGGAAGGCGACGCCGCGCATGCGCTCCGGCGTGTCGGCCGCGGGCTGGCCGAGCCCGACGAGGTACGCGTAGTCGACGAAGACCGAGCCGGTCGCACGCCGCTCCGCGTCGTGGAACGCGACGTCGCACGTCTCGCGCTCGCCGGGCACCTCGGGCACGACGACGGTCGTGACGCCGCCGCGGGCGGCGGCGATCGTGCCGGAGCCGAGGTCGTCGGCCGGCGCGCCGGCCCCGCGCGGTGCGCCGATCGGCACCAGCGCGTCGATCGCGCCGGGCAGTGCCGTCAGCCCGGCGGCGTCGAACTCGTCGTGCTCCTCGCCCTCGTCCTCGGCGCCGGGCGCGAACGCGAGACCGGGCCCGCGCTCGACGATCGTGCCGTCGCGCACCAGGAGATCGCCCGTCTCGCCGTCGGCCGAATCGCCGAACGCGAGGTTGCGGAGCAGCAGGGTCGCCATGGCGGGAACGGTACCGGTAGCAGCACGTCGGCGCGCGGACGTCGAACACCCGCGCCGAAGCGGACGGTGCGCCGCGCCACTGCGCCTCACGGGGTTTGACACGTCGTCCGCACCCGCCTAAAACCTCTGTTCACCGATGGCTTCTGGAACCGCAGAGCCGGAGGTAGAGGAGACCGTGTGATCGGCCACGATCACAGAGACCACAGGGGGAACGGATGAGCAGTTCGGAATCCGACGACATGCGCCGCATGAATCGTCGCCAGTTCGTCAGGAACGCCGGCCTCGCCGGCATCGGCCTGACCGCCGCCGGCGCGCTTGCCGCGTGCGGCGGCAGCAGCTCGAGCTCGTCGAGCTCGGCCGACACGTCGGGTGGCGCCACCACGGCGGCTCCGTACCAGGGCACGCTTCGCGTCCTCGGCATCGGCGTCGACCAGAGCGACCCGATCAAGGCGATGTACGAGAAGGACCATCCGGGCGTCACGATCGAGTGGACCATCAAGTCCACGCCGGAGACGACCCAGATCGCCCTCACGCAGCCCGATTCGTTCGACATCCTGTCGGGCTACTACCACCAGATGGATCAGGTCTGGCCCGCCGGCAACCTGCAGGCGATCCCGACCTCGGCGATGACTCGCTTCAGCGAGATCTCGCCGCTGATCACCGACGGCGCGCTGGCAGAGGGCAACAACCCCGGCCAGGGCGAGGCTCCGTTCCGCAAGCTCTTCGCCAAGGACAACAAGACCCTGGCGGGCGAGAAGAAGACGGACATGCTCACGATGGTTCCCGCGAACCACAACTCCGACGCCTTCGGCTACAACGAGAAGGAGCTCGGCAAGCAGGATTCGTGGGCGATCCTCGTGGATCCGCAGGTCAAGGGCAAGGTCGCCATCATCGACGACCCCGAGATCGGCGCGATCGACCTCGCCATGGCCGCTGAGGCCGCCGGCCAGGTCACCTTCGTCGACAAGGGCAACATGACGAAGGCCGAGATCGACGAGCTGATGAACTACTGCATCAGCCTGAAGAAGCAGGGCCAGTTCCGCGGCTTCTGGGCGACGTTCGACGAGTCGGTCAACTTCATGAGCTCGGGCGAGGTCGTCGTCGAGTCCATGTGGTCGCCGGCCGTGTCGCTCCTCCAGGCCCAGAACTTCCCGGTCCGCTACGCGGCGCCGAAGGAGGGCTACCGCGGATGGGGTGGCGGAAACGCCATCGCCGCGCACGTCGCGGAGGACGCCTCGAAGCAGGCTGCCTGCCTCGAGTACGTCAACTGGTGGAACACCAAGGGCCCCGCGGGCAACATGGCCCTCCAGGGCTACTACAACGCGGTGATCGCGGCCTCGCACGAGGGCCTCGGCACCGGAACGCCCGAGGACGCCTACTGGCTCCAGGGCGACCCCGCGTCGAAGACGCTGAACGATCCGTTCGGCAACCCGACGATCAAGAAGGGCGACGTCCGCGACGGTGGCTCGTACGAGTCCCGCTGCGGCAACTTCAACACGTGGAACAGCCACATGGACGAGGCTGACTACATGTCGCAGAAGTGGCAGGAGTTCAAGAGCGCGTAAGCGTCTCGACCTGCTTGGTAGTACCGGAGGGGGCGGCTTCGGCCGCCCCCTCCTCAACGATCTCCACAGAGAAACAGGGGAACAGGGTGAGCGAAGAAGGACTCGTACTCAAGGATGTCTACCGGATCTTCCCGGGCGATATCGTTGCCGTCTCTGACGTCAACCTCGAGATCAAGAACGGCGAGTACGTCGTCTTCCTCGGCCCGTCGGGCTGCGGCAAGACGACCACGCTGCGTCTGATCGCCGGCCACGACGAGCCGACGAACGGCACGATCTCGATCGACGGGGAGCTGCTCAACGGCGTCACGCCGGCGAAGCGCCCGGTCACCACCGTGTTCCAGCACTACGCGCTGTTCCCCCACAAGTCGGTGCTGCAGAACGTCGCCTTCGGCCTGAAGATGCAGGGCGTCGACAAGGCGGAGCGCGAGACGCAGGCCAAGGCCGCGATCGACATCGTCGGCCTCACCAAGATGATGGACCGCAAGCCGCGCGAGCTCTCCGGCGGCCAGCAGCAGCGCGTCGCCCTGGCGCGCGTCCTCGTGACGCGCCCGAAGGCGATCCTGCTCGACGAGCCGCTCGGCGACCTCGACCGCCTGCTCCAGATGAAGATGCGCGTCGAGTTGCGCGCGCTGCAGCGCGATCTCGGCATCACGTTCATCCACGTGACGCACAACCAGGAGGAGGCCCTCTCGATGGCCGACCGCATCGTCGTCATGGGCGACGCGGTCATCCAGCAGGTCGGCTCCCCCGAGGAGCTCGCCCGCCATCCGCGCAACGAGTTCGTCGCGAAGTTCATGGGCGACAACAACGTGCTCTCGGGCACGATCTCGTCCGCCTCGGGCGGGACCGTCGTGATCGACACGCCCTACGGCAAGGTCGAGGCCAAGGGCTCCGGCACCGTCGGCGCCGACGGCGCGATGGCGATCCGCGCCAACGCGGTCAAGGTCGGCACCGACGCCGCCCCGAGCGTGAACGGCGTCAAGGTCCGCCTCGACTTCGCCGAGTACCTCGGCGACTCGGTCAAGCTGCACATGGACCTGGACGGCAAGCCGTTCATGGCGAAGGTCCACGAGGAGCGCTACGCGGAGATCCGCGCCTTCGAGGGCAAGGACGTCACCGCGAGCTGGGCGCTCGAGGACGGTCACCTCCTTGAGCAGTAACGATCACCACGCTCTCGAGGAGGCCCGCTCCGAGGTCGCCGAGGCGGATCAGATCGGGGTCAACAACGCCCCCCCGCCGCCGCCCGGCATGGTCGCCACGACCGGCCCCACCCGCTCGCCGCTCGCGACGCTCGGGTGGATCGCGCCCGGCACGATCTGGCTGCTGCTGTTCCTGATCGCGCCGCTCGCGATGATCGTGCTCGTGTCGGTCTGGCAGCGCACCCCGGTCGGCTTCGACGCGTTCTCGTTCACGGGCTCCGCGTACGGCCGCCTGTTCGAGACCAACGTCTATCGCGACACGCTGCGGGACACGATCATCCGCTCGCTGATCGTCACGCTCCTGTGCATCCTGATCGGGTACCCGATCGCGTTCTTCCTGGCGCGCTGCATCAAGTCGGTCAAGTTCCAGATCGCGCTGTTCATCCTCGTGCTCGCCCCGTTCTGGGTCGCGTACGTGGTGCGCATCGTGTCCTGGCTGCCGGTGCTCGGCCGGCAGGGCCTGATCAACTACTTCCTCGTCAACGTGGTGCACGTGACGAAGGAGCCGATCGACGCGCTGTTCTACTCGACCTTCGCGATCACGCTGGCCCTGATCCAGCTGTACGTGCTGTTCATGGTCACGCCGATCTTCTTCCAGCTCGCGACGCTGGACAACGCCGCGGTCGAGGCGGCGCGCGATCTCGGGGCGACCCCGGCGAAGGTGTTCCGCGAGGTCATCTTCCCGCTGTCCCTGCCCGGCGTGCTGATCGGATGCATCTTCGTCTTCGTCCTCACGATGGGCGAGTTCGCGACGGTGCGCCTGATCGGCGGCGGCACGATCCAGTCCGTCGGCACGGTCGTCTACGACGCGTACGTCCTGCCCGACCTGCCGAAGGCGGCGGCCGGGGCGACGATCCTCGTCGCGGTCATGACCGTCGGCGTCGCGATCATGCTGCGGTTCTCGAAGATCCGGGAGGTCGTGTGATGACGCTCGTCTGGTACCTCATCGCGCTGATCATCATCGCGATCCCGTTCGCGGCGATGGTGGCCCTGCCGATCAACCGGTCGAAGCCGGTGCTGACGGTATTCTTCATCCTGTTCGTGATCTTCATGTACGGGCCGATGATGACGATGGCCGTGCTGTCCCTGCAGGACATCTCCGGATCGATGACGCTGCCGGCGCACGGCATCTTCTCCGGGCACTGGTACAGCCAGCTCAACGCCGACTCCGATCTGATGGCCGGCGTCCGCGACGGCATCAAGAAGTCGCTGTGGATCTCGCTGGTCGTCGCGGCGATCACGGCGATCCTGTCCCTCACGCTCGGGATGGCGTTCCGGCGCACGTTCCGCGGGTCGGGTCTCCTGTTCTACGCGATCCTGCTGAGCCTGATGACCCCGGGTCTCCTGCTCTCGCTGGGCCTCTCGTTCCTGCTGTACTACTCGACGCCGTACCTGAACGACATCGGCATCGACTACCACACGGGACAGGCGCCGCTCGGGTACATCCCGATCATCGGCGTGCAGGCCGTCTGGGCGTTGCCGTTCGGCTTCCTCGTGATGATGTCGATCTTCAACCGGTACGACGCCCGCGCCGAGGAGGCCGCCCGCGACCTGGGCGCGTCGGCGGTGACGACGTTCCGCGAGGTGACCCTCCCGCTGATCTGGACGGGCGTGTTCGGCGCCGGTCTGTTCGGCTTCACGCTCGCGCTCAACGAGTTCGAGCGCACGTTCCTGGTGTCCGGTGCGATCAACACGCTCCCGCTGGAGCTGTTCATCATCACCTCCACCTCCGTGCTGCGTCCATACGTGTACTCGCTGGGCGTCGTGACGATCCTGCTCTCGTTCCTGCTGATCGCGCTGTTCCTGGTGGTCTCCGCGATCACCGGGCGCCAGAAGGTGCGCGCGATCGAGGAGGACGACGGCGGCTCGATGGGCGGCTCGATGGACGGACCGGGCAACCTCCAGCCGGCGCCGTCCGGCGACTGAACCACCAGAACGAGGCCCCGTCCCGGCATCGCCGGGGCGGGGCCTTCTTCGTGGTCGCCCCCGCCTCCAGCCCGTAGACTGCGGCCATGACCGGGTTCCGTGAGGGCGGGTGCATCTGCGGCGACTTCCGCTACCGCGCACCGGAGCCGCTGCGCCCGATCAACGTCTGCCACTGCGCGGAATGCCGGCAGATGGCGGGCGGACCGTCTGCGTTCACCGCCTGCGACGCGGCCGGCTTCGCGTGGACCCGCGAGGGCGACCTGCGCTGGTTCCCGGGCCCGACCAGCGAGACGGGCGGCGAGCGCGGCTTCTGCGGGCGCTGCGGGACGTACCTCCTGTTCCGCATTCCCGACGACCCGCTCCTCTACTTCTCGGCGAGCACGCTCGACGACGAGAGCGGCCTGCGCATCGAGGCCCACATCTTCTGGGGCAGTCGCGGCCCGTGGGAGGTCGCCGACGGCCTGCCGACGATCGACGGCTACGGCGACGAGGGCCTCGCCGCGATCTACGAGTAGCCGCGCAGCGGGAGGACGCCGGCGCCCCTCGGGCGCGGCGCCCTCCCCGTGCGTCAGCGCGTGACCGTGGCGGCGATCGGCGCGACGCCGCCGTCGGCGATGCCGTCGACCGCCGCGATGATCGCGTCCATCTGCGCGTCGTCGAACACGGACGACGCGAGTGCGCGGAACTTCGCGCACATGCCGTCGTAGCCGAGCTTGTTCTCCGGATCGCCCTTGGCGTGCTCGAGCGAGGCCGTCAGCGTGCGCCCGTCCGTGGTCGTGATCGTCATGTCGCACGGCCAGAGGTCGGGGTACTTCGCGTCGAACTCGGGCTTCACCACGGCCGCCGTCTTGTCGGCGACCGCGAGCACCGCGGCGTCGCCGAGCGCCTCGGGTGCGTACTCGTCGAGCGACGCCTGGCCCTTGGCGATGCCGAGCCCCACCGCGTACGGCAGCGAGAACTGCGCATCGACGTCGTTGGTCGGGCGGATCTTGCGGTCGCGCGGCTCGACGACGATGCCGATCGCAGCCGTGACGACGCCGACCTCGATCGCGGCGATGTCGTCGACCCCGAGGCCGTGCTCCGCGCGGAGCGCGATCGCGAGGTCGATCGGGCCCTGGTTGTAGCGGCAGCACGCGTGCGGCTTGACGCTCGTGATCGAGAGCTCGAACGGCTCGCCCAGGCCCTCGGTGAGGCGCGCGAGCGCGGCCTCCGAGCCGTAGCCGCGCAGCAGGCCGTCACGGCCGTCGAACGGCTTGAGCGGGCCGGTGAACCCGTGCTTGGCGAGGTGCGCGGCGACGTAGCCGGCGTGGCTCGACCAGCCGGGGTGCAGGCGCTTCGTCCAGGCGCCCTCGGCGAGGAACTCCGTGCGCCCGGCCGCCTGGCTGGCGGCGATGCCGAACGCGTGCGCGAGCTGCTCCTCCGTGAGCCCGATCAGCTTGCCGACGGCGGCGGCCGTCGAGAACGGGCCGACGATCGCCGTCGGGTGGAAGCCCTTGGCGTAGACCTCCTTCGCCGTCAGCGCGCGGCCGAGCCGGCACGCCACCTCGTAGCCCGCGACGATGGCGGCGATCACGTCGCGGCCCGAGGAGCCCTCCAGCTCCGCCGCCGCGAGCGCGCCGGGGATCACGACGACCGCCGGGTGCAGCGACGACGCCGAGTGCGTGTCGTCCAGCTCCACCGAGTGCGCGGCGATCGCGTTCGTGAAGACGGCCCACTCGGGGCGCGCCGGCGCCTTGCCGACCACGGCGGTCAGGGCATCGCCCGCGTTCCCGCCGAGCGCGGCGATCGTGGCGTCGACGCTCGGCATGTTCTCCATCACGCCGCCGCGCGCGGCGGTGCCGAGGTGGTCGAGGATCAGCTCGCGGCAGTACGCCTCCGTGTCCGCGTCGATGTCCTCGTAGCGCAGCCCGAGGACCCAGCGGGCGAGATCCCGTGCGATCACGGGACCACCACGATCTTGCCGAAGTGGCCGCGGCTCTCCATGCGCTCGAAGGCCTTGCGGATGTCCTCCAGCGGCACCTCGGTGTCGACGAGGGGCTTGAGGCGGCCGTCGGCCACCATCTGCATGACCGTCTCGTACTCGCCCTTCGTGTACGTGAACGAGCCGATGATCTGCCACTGCATGCGGAACAGCGGGATGATGTCGAGCGAGACGACCTCGCCGGAGTGGCCGCCGCACGTGACGAGGCGGCCGTCCTTGCCGAGCGAGTTGAGGCCGGCGTGGAAGAGGTCGCCGCCGACGTGCTCGTACGTGAGGTGCGCACCGGCGCCGTCGGTGATGCGCATGACCTCCTCGACGATGTCCTGCTTGGTGTAGTTGATCCCGTGGTGCATGCCCATCTTGGCGGCGGCCTCGAGCTTGTCGTCGCCCGACGAGGTGCCGATGATCGTGGCGCCCGCCATGGCGGCGAGCTGCACCGCCGCGGAGCCGATGCCGGAGCCGACCGAGTTGATCAGCACCGTCTCGCCGATCGCGAGGCGGCCGCGCGTGAAGAGCATGTGGAAGGCCGTGCCGAACGCGATCTGCGTCGCCGCGGCGTCCGCGTACGACAGGCCGTCCGGGATGCGCACGAGGTGGCTCTCCGGCACGGCGCTGTACTCGGCGTAGCCGCCGCCGCGTGTGATGCCGATGAAGTCGATCGCGGCCAGGTTCTCGCGGCCGGTGCGGGCGTAGTGGTTGTTCAGGTCGATGCCCATCAGGTACGGGGCCACGCGGTCGCCGACCTTCCAGTCGCCCGACACGTCGCTGCCGACCTCGACGATCTCACCGGCCAGCTCGAGGCCGAAGACGACGGGCGGCTCGACGGGGAAGCGGGAGATGCCCTCGCGGAAGTCCACGTCGAGGTGGTTGAGGGCGCAGGCGCCCACCTTGATCAGCACCTCGTTGGGTGCCGGCTTCGGATCGTCGACGTCCTCGACGACGATCTTGTCGATGCCGCCGTACTCGTGGAAACGCGCTGCGCGCATGGGGCTCTCCTCCCGCTGTCAGTGGGTGGAAGTATCGCCGTCGCGCCCGGCGCGGTCAAACCCTACGCTGGGTGTGGGTTTACGCCGCCGCGGGCGCCGAGGTACATGCCCGCGCCGGCGATCAGCGTGATCGCCGCGGCGAAGGTCCACGTCGCCCCCCAGCCCCAGTGCTCCGCGAGGAACCCGAGGATCGGCGGGATGACCACGACGCCGGAGAAGACGCAGCGCAGCGACCAGCCCGACAGCCGGCCCACGTGCGTGGACGGCACCGCGTTGGCGACGAGCGCCAGGAAGACCCCGTTCCAGCCGATGCTCGTGAGCCCGACGAGCATCAGGCACGGCCATAGCCACCAGCCGGTCGGCAGCACCGCGATGCCGATCAGCCCGACCGCGGCGACGAGCGAGGTGAGCAGGAGCCCCGTCCATCGGCTGTGCGCGAACCAGCGATCCGAGACGACGGCCCAGCCGAGGCGCCCGGCGGTGCCGCCGACCATGGCCACGGCGAACGAGATGCCCGCCACGCCCAGCCGGTACCCATGCGCCTCGGTCAGGAAGAGCGTCAGGTAGGCCATGAACCCCTGCTGGACCCCGGCCATCAGGAACCCGAAGGAGCCGACCCCGAGGCGCCAGGCCCGGCGGATCTCGAGGCGCTCGAGGATCTTCTCCGGATGCCCGGGCGGACCGACCTGCGCCTGCAGGTTCCGGCGCTGGAGGACGACGAGCGCCGCGATCACCAGCGCGCCCGCGACAGGGAAGAAGAGCGCCTCGCGCCAGCCGAACAGATGCGCGAGGCCCGGCAGCGTGAGCCCGCCGATCAGCCCGCCGAGGGTGACCCCGGTCTGCTTCGCGCTCATGATCAGCCCCTGGTTCGAGCCGTCCGCCGCGCCGCGCACGATCACGTTCGTGGGCGGCGTGATGCAGCCGTACGCCAGGCCGACGCCGAACATCGCGACGAAGAACAGCCAGACCCACGGCGAGATCGCCGCGACGGCCTCGGTCACGGCCACCGCCACCATCGCGAAGAACAGCAGGCGCACGGCGCCGAGGCGGTCGGTCAGGTGCCCGGACGGCGTGCTCGCGACCGCGGCGCCGCCGAAGATGGCGGTGGTGATCAGCCCGAAGGCCGCGAGGCTGATGCCGAGATCGTCGCGGACGAGCGGCCCGATCGGCGCGATCGAGAGGTTCGCGTAGGCGCCCATCGCCAGCGCGCCGCAGCTGATCGCGACGGCCGACGCCGCGCCGCGCCGATCACGTGCCGGAGGTGCGCTCGCCGCGGTCATCCCCGGCATACTTCCACAGAATCCTTCGGTCAACAGAGGAAGTCCATGCGCGCACCGATCCGCACTCTGATGTTCGCCTCCGCCAACGACCGCGAGCGCTCGCTCAAGGCGATCGCGATCGGGGCGTCGGCCGTGTGCCTCGACCTGGAGGACGCCGTCGCGAAGAGCGAGAAGGCGGCGGCCCGCGAGGTCGTGGCGGGCACGCTCGCCGATCCGTCCGTCGAGGGCGCGAACGCGCACGTGCGCATCAACGGCGTCGACACCGAGTTCTGCGAGGACGACCTGACCGCGCTCGGGCCGTCCCTCCACCGCCTCAGCGGCATCCTCGTCCCGATGGTCGAGTCGGCGGACCAGGTGCGCCACGTCGCCGCGCGCCTCGACGCGCTCGAGGCGGAGCACGGCCTCGAGGCCGGCGCGATCAGCCTGATCGCGATCGCGGAGACGGCGAAGGGCGTCCTCGCGGCGCCCGCGGTGGCCGCCGCCACGCCGCGCCTGCGCACGCTCCTGCTCGGCCCCGCCGACCTCTCCCACGATCTCGGCGTGGAGCTCACCGCCGACGGGTACGAGCTGTTCCACGTGCGCAGCCAGCTCGTCCTCGCCGCGCGCGCCGCCGGGCTCGAGGGCCCGATCGACGGCCCGTTCCTCGGCCTCAAGGACGACGAGGGCACCCGCACCTCGGCGCAGTGGGCGAAGCGCCTCGGCTTCCAGGGCAAGATGGTCCTCCATCCGCAGCAGTTCCCCGTCGTGGCCGGCGTCTTCGCGCCCTCGGGGGAGGAGATCGCCTGGGCGGAGGCGATCGTGGCCGCCTTCGCCGAGCACGAGGCCAAGGGCGTGTCGGCCTTCAAGATGGACGACGGGACGTTCGTCGACTACCCCGTCGTGTTCCGCGCGCAGGCGATCCTGCGCGACGCGGGCGCCTGACGGCGCGCCGGCGGTCAGACCGCCGGCTGCTGCGCCGGGAGCGACTCCAGGTACGCGACGACGTCGTCGTTCGGGAGCACGTCGGCGTACTTCTGGTTCATGTCGAACAGGTTCGCCTCGTGCGGGCCGGGCGCGCGGTCGCCCGAGCACTCGCGGGGGACGATCGTGCGGTAGCCGTGCTGGAGCGAGTCGACGACGGTGGCGCGCACGCAGCCCGACGTCGTGACGCCCGTGACGATGCACGTGTCGGCCTGCCACGACGCCATCAGCGCGCCGAGGTTCGTGCCCCAGAAGCCCGAGGCGAACTGCTTGACGACGAGCACGTCGCGCTCGTCCATGCCGAGCCGCTCGTCGATCTCCGCCCAGTCCGACCCCTGCTCGAGGACGAGCAGCGACGGCACCTTGGCCTGGAAGACCGCCGCGGCCTGCGCGGGCGACTTGTCGTAGTACGTGGTCGTGAAGACGACCGGCACGCCCTTGGCGTGCGCGGCGTCGACGAGCCGGCGGTTCTGCGCGACGAGCTCCGAGTAGTCCCCGCCGAGCGGCGAGGCCGGGTCGGTGAAGCCCTTCTGGAGGTCGATGATGACGAGGACGGGCCGCCGGCCGAAGCCGGCGGCCTTCCCGAATCCCCGTTCCGCGTAGAACGCGTCGGTGTCCTGCCCGTGCGTGCTGCTCACGCCGAGACGATGTCCCCGGGCAGGTTGTCCTTCTCGCGGACGCGACGCTGCGCCTCCGCCCCGTCCTCGAGCGGCGACCACCGCAGCGGCGTCGCCGGGACGGGCGGCTCGAGGCCGGTCTCGGCCTTGCAGTTCGCCAGGATCTCCTCGAGCGGCGGGCCGTAGTCGAAGGACTTGGCGTCACCGCGCTCCGTGCGCTGACGCTCGCGCTCCTTCTCCGTGGCCGCCTCGTCGGCCGAGCCATCGGCGTTGATCACCCCGCCGTAGCCCTCCTTGGCGAACTCGGCGCTGACGAGCCCGAAGGACACGTCGCGGACGACGGCCTCGACCGGGCGGTCGAGACGGTCCTTCCAGCCGCCGCCGCCGGCGGTGCGGTACACGAGCATGTCGCCCGGCTGCACCTCGATCTCGTCGCACTTCGACGGCAGCCGCTCCTCGGAGCCGTCGACGCGCTTGAGGATCTTCTCCGAGCGGCCGCCCGGCAGGCCGCCGAGCACGCCCCACGGCCGGGTCAGCCAGCGGTCGTCGTGGATCGAGACCTCACCGGGCTCGAGGTAGACGTACCGCTTCTCGACGCCGTTGCCGCCGCGGTGCAGGCCCGGGCCGCCGGAGTCGGTGACCGTCGTGTAGCCGTCGATGCGCATCGGGTAGTACGCCTCGAGGTACTCGGTCGGGATGTTCTCGAACAGCGGCCACCACGAGTGGCCATCCATGCCGTCGCCGATCGGGCGTCCGGGGATGCCGCCGTAGAGGATCTCCATGGCGTAGAAGAAGTCGCCCTTCTCCCCCCAGCCCGAGTAGAGCATGTACGGCGAGGTGCCGTAGCCCGCGGCCGTGTTGAGCTCCGGGGCGTTCTTCGTGAGCGCGCCGCCGAGCACGTCGAACAGACGCGCCAGGGCGTGCGTGCGGCAGCCGAGCGCCGACGGGAACCGCGGTCGCAGGAGGCAGCCCTCCGGCAGGATGATGTGCAGCAACGGGTAGAACCCGTCGTTGAACAGGATCTGCGGGTCGTTGACCATGATCAGGTAGACCCCGATGAACATCTTGAACATGCCCTCGGAGAGGTAGAAGTTCACCGGTCCCATGGCCTGCGGATCCGTGCCGGTCCAGTCGAAGAAGGCGTGATCGCCCTCCCGCCAGATCGTCAGCTTCATCTTGAACGGGCCGTTGCCGAGGCCGTCGTCGTCGACGTAGTCCTCGAACGTCTCGGGCGACTCGGGGATGGCCAGGTTGATCAGGGTCTTCATCGCCGCGTGGGTGCGGTCGAGGAGCGCCTGGCACGCCGCCAGGTAGGTCTCCTTGCCGAAGCGGTCGCAGAGCTCCTGCACCCGCTTCTCGCCCGCGCGGCAGCCCGCGATCAGGGCGAACATGTCGGCGCGGTTCATCGCCGGCATGCGCATGTTGTTGAAGATCAGGTTCAGCACGGGCTGCTGGATCTCGCCCTTCTCGAGCACCTTGACGGGCGGGATGATCAGGCCCTCGTCGTAGATGGTCTTGGCGTTCGTCGGCAGCGAGCCCGGGAGGCGGCCGCCGGCGTCCATCATGTGCCCGAACTGGGACGACCAGCCCACCAGCTCGCCCCCGTGGAAGATCGGGACGAGGATCAGCCAGTCGTTGGTGTGCGAGATGGAGGCGGAGCACTTGAAGGGATCGGACGTGAGGATCACGTCGCCCTCGTAGATGCCCTGGTCCCACTCCTCCATCATCTCGTTGATGTAGGCGCCGAACTGGCCCACGACCATGCGGCCGCGGGGATCGGTGATCATCGGGAACTCATCGTGCTGCTCGCGGATGACGGGGCTCATCGCAGAGCGGAAGAGCGTCGCATCCATCTCGAAGCGGGCGCTCTTGAGCGCGCCCTCGATGATGTCGAGCGTGACGGGGTCGATCTCGACGTCCGTCGGGATCTCCGCGATGCGGAGTTCATCGGTCTTGGTTGCCATCGTCTCCTCCTCCCTAGGCCTTCGGATTGATCAGGATGTTGAAGAACCGGTCCATCTCGGCCGTGTAGCCGGGGAGGACCACCGTCGTGGAGTCGAACTCCGTGACGATCGCGGGGCCGTCGAACGTGGCACCCGGCGTGAGCTTGCCGCGGTCGTAGATCCTGGTCGCCACCTTCTCGCCCTTGAAGACGATCTGGTGCTCCTCGATCACCGCGTCGGCGCCGTCGCTCTTCTTGACCTCGCCCTCGGGGAGCTTGATCTTCGGCACGGCGCCGTTGCCGATGCAGCGCAGGTTGACGATCTCCTTGCGGGCGTCGTCCATCATGAACCCGTAGAGCTGCTCGTGCATCTGGTCGAACTGGTCGCCCATGGCCTCGATCGAGCCGCCCTTGACGGCGTCGATGTCGACCGGGACGGGGATCTCGTACCCCTGGAGGACGTACCGCATGTCCGCGAGGAACGTGACCCGCTGGTCGCCCTCGGCGATGCCCTCGGACGTCATCCACTCGCGGGTGCGCTTCCCCAGGTCGTCGAGCACGCTCGCGACGTCGGACGCCTGGACCTCGTCCATCGGCGTGACGATCGTCTGGGCGAACTCGTTGCGGAACTCGGCGACGAGGTCGCCGGTGGCGCAGAGCAGGCCCGGAGCGGGCGGCACGATCACGGGGAACGAGCCCATCAGCTCGGCCACCGCGTTCGCGTGCAGCGGACCCGCGCCGCCGAAGGCGACGAGCGCGAAGTCGCGCGGGTCGTAGCCGCGCTGCACGGAGACCAGGCGCAGCGCGCCGGCCATGTTCTCGTTGACGATCGCGAGGATGCCCTCCGCGGCCGCCTCGGTGTCGAGGCCGATCGCGTCGCCGATCGTCTTGACGGCCGCCGTGGCGCCCGCGACGTCGAGCTCCATCTCGCCGCCCAGGAGGCGCGGCGGGAGGTGGCCGACGACGACGTTGGCGTCGGTCACGGTCGGGTCGGTGCCGCCCTTGCCGTAGGCCGCGGGGCCGGGCTCGGCGCCGGCCGACTGCGGGCCGACGCGCAGGGCGCGCGTGAGCTGCGGCACGTGGGCGATCGAGCCGCCGCCCGCGCCGACGGTGTGCACGTTGATCGACGGCACCTTCAGGCGGAACTGCCCGATCGAGGTGTCGCGGCCGATCGTCGGCTCGCCGTTCTGGCAGAGCGCCACGTCGGTCGACGTGCCGCCCATGTCGAACGTGAGGATGTTCGGATAGCCCGCGCGCACCGACAGGGCGAGCGCGCCGGCGACGCCGCCGGACGGGCCGGAGAGGACGCCGTAGATCGGGTTGCGGCCCGCCTCGCGCGTCGTCATCAGGCCGGCGTCGGAGCGCAGGATGTTGACGTCGCAGGTCGCGCCGCCCTTCTTCAGCTCCGTGTCGAGGTTGTCGACGTACGCCTGCACCTTCGGGCGCACGAACGAGTTCATGCACGCCGTCAGCGTGCGCTCGTACTCGCGGAATTCCGGCACCACGTCCGAGGACAGGGTGACCGGGAAGCCCGGATAGAGCCGCTCGACGATCTCGCCGATCTGCTTCTCGTGCTTGTTCGAGATGTACGAGTTGATCAGGCCGACGGTGAGGGACTCGACGCCGCTCTCGACGAGCTGCTTGATGATCCCCTCGACCTGCTTCTCGTCGACGGGCACGACGGTCTCGCCGCGCGGGCCCATGCGCTCGACGGCCTCGACCGTGTCGGAGAGCAGCGCCGGCGGGTCGGGCTTGATCATGATGATCCAGCCGGCCAGCGGGCCCGGCGTCTGCGAGCGCGCGAGGTGCAGGATCTGCTTGAAGCCCTGCGTGGTGATCAGGCCCACGCGGGAGCCCTTGCCCTCGAGCACCGCGTTCGTCGCGACGGTCGTGCCGTGCATGATGTTGCCGAGATCCGCCGGGCTGATGCCCGCCGTCTCGCAGATGCGGGTGACGCCGTTGAGGACGCCCTGCGACGGATCGCTCGGCGTCGACGGGGTCTTCACCCGATGCTGTGTTCCGTCCTCGTCGTTGACGAGGAACAGGTCGGTGAAGGTACCACCGACGTCCACTCCTAGGCGATACGCCACGAGTCCGTCCTTTCTCTCCTCTTGCAGGTCATTACGCTAGACGATCCCGGCCTCGTGCAGTCGACCGAGCTCGCTCTGCGAGAGCCCGACCAGGCCGCACCAGACCTCTTCGTTGTCTGCCCCGACCTCCCACTTGCCGCCCCACTTGACGTGGCCCGGCGTCTCGGAGAGCTTCGGGGTGATGCCCGGAACCGGCATGGTGCCGATCTCGGGGTCGTCCAGATCCACGATCAGTCCGCGTTCGCGGAAGTGCGGATCGTCGTACATGTCGGCCGCCGAGTAGACCCCGGCGGACACGACGCCGGCCTCCGCGAGCATCGCGTCGAGCTCGGCGGCGGTGTAGCCCGCGGCCCACTCGTCGATCATCGCGTACAGCTCGTGCTCGTGCTCGCCGCGGGCGCGATGCGTGGCGTAGCGCTCGTCCTCGGCGAGCTCGGGCTTGCCCATCAGCGCCGCGAAGCGCTTCCACAGCGAGTCGTGGTTCGCGGCGATCACGACCCACTTGCCGTCCTTCGACTTGTGCACGTTGGACGGCGCGATCTTCGAGAGGTACGACCCGGACGGCTCGCGCACGACGCCCGTGAGGCCGTACTCCGTGATCGTCGACTCCGTCATCGCGAAGCACGCGTCGACGATCGCGGCGTCGATCACCTGCCCCTTGCCGCCGCCCTTGGCGTCGCGCCAGTAGAGCGCCATAAGGATGCCCTCGAAGGCCTGCTTGGCGGCGAGCGTGTCCCCGAGCGAGATGCCCGAGCGCGGCGGCGCCTGGTCGGGATAGCCGTTGAAGTAGCGCAGGCCGCCCATCGCCTCGCCCGCCGCGGCGAAGCCGACCCGGTCGCGGTAGCGGCCGGTCTGGCCGTAGCCGGAGACGCGGGCGTAGATCAGGCGCGGGTTCCGCTCGAGCGCCTGGTCAGGCCCGATGTTCCACTTCTCCATCGTACCGGGGCTGAAGTTCTCGAGCGCGACATCCGCCGTGGCCATCAGCTGCAGCGCGAGCTCCTGCCCCTCGGGCTCGCGGAGGTTGAGCGTGACGACCTTCTTGTTCCGCGCGAGGCTCGGCCACCAGAGCGTGTGGCCGTTGACCTGCTCGCGGCCCCAGACGCGCATCGGGTCGCCGGCCGGCGGCGCCTCGACCTTGATCAGCTCGGCGCCGAAGTCGGCCATCAGCGACGCGCAGTACGGCCCGGCCAGCAGCTGGCCGAACTCGATCATGCGCACGCCCTCGAGCGGCCCGGCGGTGGTATCAGTCTCGCTCACGCATCACCTCGATCAGGTAGTCCCGCGCGTTCAGCACGTGTAGACGCATCGCGCTCTCGGCGCGTTCGGCCGATCCGGCGCGCAGGGCGGCGATCACCTCGCGGTGCG
>JBPCSR010000177.1:0-5027 GCA_051006935.1 Gaiellales bacterium | reverse complement strand
CCAGGAGCGCAAGGGCATGCTGAAGGTCTGGAACATCGCCCTCATCGCCGGCGCCTTCGCGCTGTCGATCTTCGGCACGTTCCTCACGCGCAGCGGCATCCTCTCGTCGATCCACGCGTTCGTCGCGACGGACATCGGCTGGTACTTCATGGCCGGCCTCGCCGTGCTGCTCGGCGGCGCCTTCGTGCTGATCCTGTGGCGGCTGCCGCTGCTCAAGGCCGATCAGCGCATCGAGTCGGTCGTGAGCCGCGAGGCGACGTTCCTGTTCAACAACCTGCTGCTCGTCGGCCTCGCCTTCGCGGTGCTGTGGGGCGTCGTCTTCCCGCTCGTCACCGAGGCCGTCGGTCAGGTGCGCGAATCGGTCTCCACGCCGTTCTACGAGTTCTTCGTCGTCGCCTTCGGCCTGCCGCTCCTGCTCCTGATGGGGGCGGGGCCGCTGATCGCATGGCGCCGTGCGTCGTTCCGACAGCTGCGCATGACGTTCCTCTGGCCCGTGCTCGGGGGCGTCGTCGTCGGCATCGTGATGGTCGCGTTCGGGCTCGACTCGTCGTGGCCGGGCGTCGCCGCGGGCAGCATCTGCGCGTTCGTCACCGTTACGATCATCAGCGAGTTCGTCCGCGGCACCGCGGCGCGCCGCCGCATCGCGGGGGAGGGCACCGTCACCGCGTTCCTCCACCTGATCGACCGCAACCGCCGCCGCTACGGCGGGTACATCGTCCATCTCGGCGTCGTCATGTACGTGATCGGCGCCGTCGGCGCGAGCGCGTACCAGACGGAGGCCGAGGGGCTGCTCGCGCGCGGGCAGTCGCTGCGCGTCGGCAGCAACGTGCTGACGTTCGAGGGCGTCGAGAAGTCTCGCGGCCCGAACTACACGGAGCGCGCAGCCGTGCTGCGCGTGACAAGCGACGGCTCCGAGCTCGGCGTGCTGCGGCCCGCGCAGCGCGCGTACATCCGCGAGCAGACGACGTCGAACGAGGTCGCCATCAACACAACGCTCACGCAGGGCGACCTGTTCATCATCCTCGACGGCATCCGCGCCGACGGCGCCGTGCGGATCAAGGCGTTCTACAAGCCCGTCGTCAACCTGCTCTGGCTCGCCGGCTTCCTGTTCGCCGGCGGCGTCGTCCTCTGCGTCTGGCCGGACCGCCGCGAGCAGCGCCGCATCGAGCGGCGCTACGGCGAAGAGCCGCTGCCGGGAGAGGCATGATCGCCGGCGCGCTCGTCCTCGCGCTCGTCGCGCACGCGGTGGTGCTCTTCATCGCATGGCCGCTCGTGCGGCCGGCGGGGGCGGGGGACCGGCTCGATCCGCTCACCGACGCCCAGCGGCGGCGCCTCGCCCTGCGCGAGGAGCGCGACCTTGCGCTCCAGGCGATCAAGGAGCTCGAGGTCGATCGCGCCACGCACCACATCGGCGACCACGACTACGAGGAGCTGGTCGCCGAGTACCGCGCGCGGGCGGCGGCGGCGATCGCCGCGCTCGACGCCGACGAGGGTGCCGGCGCGCCCGCCAGCGCCTAGGATTCCGCAATGGGGTCGGTCCGCTACGAGGTCAACGGGGCGCTCGCGATCATCACCCTCGACTGCGCCTCGACCCGTAACGCGATCGGTCCGGTCGCGGAGGTGGCGATCGCGGAGTTCGCGCTCGACGCGGCGGAGAACCCCGATGTCCGCCTCGTGGTCCTCACCGGCGCCGACGGCGTCTTCTGCTCCGGCGCGGCGATCCGCGAGTGGGAGCAGATGGACAACGCCGGCGAGACGCTCACCGACCGCGGCTCCGCGTTGTGCGAGCTGCTGGCCACGCTCGCCGTGCCCGTGCTCGCCGCATTGCCCGGGCACGCGGTCGGCGGCGGTGCCGAGCTGGCGCTCGCGGCCGACTGGCGCATCGCCGATCCGGCCGCCGAGCTGCGCTTCGTCCACGCGGGGTTCGGGCTGATCCCCGGCTTCGGCGGGCTCGGACGCCTCGACCGACTCGTCGGGCCGGCCACGGCGCTGCGGCTCCTCGCCACGCGGGCGCGGGTCGGGGCGGAGGAGGCCGAGCGGCTCGGCCTGATCGAGGCGATCGTGCCCACGGTCGAGCAGCTGGCGTGGGCCGAGGCGCTGGCCGCCCTGCTCGCCGACTCCGACCGCCGCGCGGTCGCCGAGATCAAGAACGTGCTCGCCGACGGCGACGAGCGCGACGCCTTCCTGCGCGTCTGGCCGAATCGGCAGCTGCCCGACCGGCTCGGCTCCTGACGGAGCGCGTCGGCTACCCTGTCGGAAGACGCGAAGGGAAGCACATGAGCGAAGTCACCAAGCAGATCGTCATCGACGCACTCAATCAGGTGGAGGACCCCGAGCTGATGATGGGCATCGTCGACATCGGCCTCGTCTACGAGGTGAACGTCGACGAGGAGAGCAACGTCGCGATGACGTACTCGCTCACCTCGATGGGCTGCCCGGCCGGACCGCACATCGCCGCCGAGATCGAGCGCGCGATCCGCGAGATCCCCGGCGTCAAGGACGTCAAGGCCGAGCTCGTCTGGGCGCCGCCGTGGACGCCCGAGCTGATGAGCGAAGACGCCAAGTTCGCGCTCGGCTTCTAGGCGCGCCCAGGCGCAAGCGACGCGTGACGGCGCAGGCGTGCCCTGCGCTGGGTCAGCGGAGGAGGCTCAGGCCTCGTCGGCGACGGCAGCCGTCTCGACGGCCGCCTCGTCCTGCATCTCGGCGACGGCCACGAGATCCTCGGTGGCGGCCGTCTCCTGCGCCTCGGCAGACGCCATCGTCTGCTCCTCGCGGTCGTCGCCACGGCGATCCGGGCGACCGCCGCCGCGTGCGCGCTCGAGCTTCGGCATCACGAAGGGGAGGAGGCCCATCTCGCGGGCCCGCTTGATCTCGCGGGCGGCGAGCGCCTGCTGGCGGCGCGACAGGCCCGTCATGCGGCGCGAGCGGATCTTGCCGCGATCCGAGAGGAAGCGCTTGAGACCCTCGACGTTGGTGTAGCGGATCTGATCGTCCGAGATCTGGACACGCTTGCGCTTCTTGGGGGGAAGCGTATTCCGCTTGCGTCGAACCTGCTGTGCCACGTGAAGGAGGTCTCCCTATCGAGTTAGCCGCGGGAGCATAGCCCACATCGGCGCTCGAGCCGTCAGTTGCGGGCCGCCTCGTCGCGTCCCTGCACGGCGAGGGCGTCGGCGCGCTCGTTCAGCTCGACCCCGGCGTGGCCCTTGACGCGCTCGAAGCGCACGTCGTGCGGCTCCACGGCGGCCATCGCGGCCTGCCAGAGGTCCTGGTTCTCGACGGGCTTCTTCGCCGACGTCTTCCAGCCGTTGCGCTGCCACTTCTCCAGCCAGCCCTGTGTGAACGCCTTCTCGACATAGGCGGAATCGGTCACGACGACGACCTTGGCGGGGCGCGTGAGCGTCTCGAGCCCGCGGATCAGCCCCATCAGCTCCATGCGGTTGTTCGTCGTCTCGCGCTCGCCGCCGTAGATCTCGTGCTCGTGGTCGCGCCAGCGCAGGATCGCCGCCCAGCCGCCGGGACCGGGGTTGCCGGAGCACGCGCCGTCCGTCCAGATCTCGACCTCATCCTCGGCTGCGGGCATGCGGAGAACACTACCGCCGCCGGCACGCGCAATCCTCGACCGCCATCCCGGCCCGGCGCAACACGCCGGCGCGACGCTTCGTCGCGGCACGCGCGCGCACGCACACGCAACCGCACGCCGTGCGTCCCGGCGACGAACGATGTGCGCGCGATGCGCGCGCGTGCGGACGCGGGTGGATCAGGGTCGGCGCGCCCTGGTGGACGTGGTGGGCCCGGGCCCACCAGGTCCACGGGTGGCGGGCGGGCCCTGATCGCGGCGGCGAGGCGGATACGCTCTGCGCGTGTCCACGCCGTCGCTCAAGGCGCTCGCCGAGCTCGTCCGCGAGGACGACATCCTGCTCGGCGCGGCACCGGCTGCGCCGTATGCGGAGGTCGAGGCGGCGCTTCACGACAGGGTGGAGCGCGGACTGTGGGCCGACATGCGCTTCACCGCCGCCCGGCCCGAGGTCTCCTGCCATCCGGAGCGCGCGGTGCGCAACGCGAAGACGGTGATCAGCGCCGTGCTGCCCATCTGGGAGCCGGCTTCGCCGCGGCCCGACGGTCCCGTGGGGCGGCTGCCGCGCTACGCGTGGGGCGATCCGTACGCCACGCTGCGCGAGGCGCTCGGGCGCGTCCGCGACGCGCTCAAGGCCGAGGGGTATCGCAGCGTCGTCCACGTCGACGCCAACCACCACGTCGACCGCGAGGGCGCACGTCGCGCGGGACTCACCTTCGGCGGCAAGAACACGATGGCGATCGCGCCGGGCCTCGGCTCGTTCGTCTCGATCGGCACGCTGATCACCGACGCCGAGATCGCGTACGAGGACCCCGAGCCCGTGCGCCAGGGCTGCGGCTCGTGCACGCTCTGCATCGACGCCTGTCCGACGGGCGCGCTCGACGAGCCGTACGTCCTCAACGCCGAGCGTTGCATCTCGTACTGGACGCAGAGCCGCCGCGAGGCGCCCGCGGACGTCGCCGACGGCGTCGACGACATGGTCTACGGCTGCGACATCTGCAAGGACGTCTGCCCCTACACCCACGGGCCGATCGAGCGGCGCGCCGACCGGCCGCCCTCCGACGCCGGCTGGGTGCGCCTCGACGCGTGGCTCGAGGCGAGCGAGGAGGACCTGCTCGGCCGCTACGCGCGGCTCTACGTGCCCGACCTCGACGGGCGCTACCTCAAGCGCAACGCCCTGATCGCGCTCGGCAACGGCCCTGCGGAGCACCGGGTGCTCGCCCAGCCGTTCGCGGACGGGGACGACCCGATCCGCGGGCCGGCCGCGCGGCGCACGCTCGGCTAGCGGCGGCTCTTGGAGGCCAGGCGCTTGGCGCCCTTGACCTCCTTGAGAATTTGCGTGGCGCGGCGCGCGACGCGGGCGCGCAGGGCGGCCGGCTCGATCAGCACGGCCTCGCCGCGGTACTTGATGACCTCGTCCTCGAGCCAGCGCTCGGAGTCGAACGTGATCGTG
>JBPCSR010000176.1:0-13823 GCA_051006935.1 Gaiellales bacterium | reverse complement strand
GTACGCGATCGCCAGCGCGATCGCCGCCGTCTGCAGGCTCGCGCCGAACACGGCGGCGGCGAGGATCGCGAGCAGGATGCCCGGGAAGGCGAACAGGATGTCCATCACGACGGTCAGCACCTGGTCGACGAGCCCGCCGCGCCAGGCGCTCACCACCGCGACGACGATGCCGAGCACCATCGCGGCGACGACCACGAGCAGCGGACCGAAGATCGACGAGCGGGCGCCGAGCAGGAGCAGCGAGAGGAGGTCGGCGCCCTGCCCTGTGAAGCCGAGGTAGTGGTCCCCCGTCGGGCCCACGAACGAGTCGGACAGCGAGATGTCGGTCGCGCTGTACGGCGCGACCCAGGGGCCGACGACGGCGACGACGAGCGCGAGCAGCAGGATCGCCGCGGAGACGTAGCCGACGGCGCCGGTGCCGCGGAGGCCGGGCAGGCCGCGCACGGACGGCTCGCGGTCGACGGTCTCGAGCGGGCTCGTCGCCGGCATCGCGCTCATGACGCGCGCTCCCCGAGCTTCACGCGCGGGTCGAGCAGCGCGTACAGGATGTCGATCACGGTGTTCGTGATCACGAACGCGATCACGAGCACGAGCGAGATGCCCTGCACGACGGCGAAGTCCTTCGAGAGCGCGGCCTGGATCAGGTACGCGCCGAGGCCGTTGAGCGCGAACGCGCGCTCGACGACGGCGGAGAGGGCGATCAGCGAGGCGATCGTCAGGCCGGCGACGGTCGTGATCGGGATCGACGCGTTCCGCAGCACGTGCCGGCGGATCACGAGATGGCGGGGGATGCCGCGGCTGACGGCGGTCTGCACGTGCTCGCGCCGCAGCTCATCGCGGACGCAGGCGCGCGTCACGCGCGACACGATCGCGAGCGACGCGAGCGCGAGCGCGATGGCGGGCAGCGTGAGGTGGTACAGCCGGTCGACGCCCGTCCCGCCGGGGCCGAAGGCGGGGAACCAGCCGAGCTGCACGGAGAAGACGAGCAGCAGCACGATCGCGGCGACGAACGAGGGCAGCGCGGCGGAGATCGTCGAGCCGACGATCACCGACGTGTCGATCAGCCCCGGGCGCAGCGCGGCGAGGATCCCGGCGCCGATGCCGAGCACGAGGATGATGACGGCGGCGTACGCGACGAGCCCGAGCGTGATGCCGATGCGCTCGGCGATCAGCGTGGAGACGTCCTGGTGCAGGGGGATCGACACGCCGAAGTCGCCGTGCACGACGCCGACGAGCCAGTCCCAGTAGCGCACCAGGAACGGGTCGTTGAGGTGGTACCGCTCCTCGAGGGTGCGCACCGCGTCGGGGCTCGGCGTGCGCCCGCCGGTGAGGGTGGCGATCGGGTTGCCCGGCGCCAGGTACAGCGCCGAGTAGATCACGAAGCTCGAGACCAGGAGGGTCCCGATCAGCATGATCAGGCGGCGTACGAGGAAGCCGAGCAACCCGGGTTCGCCCTGCTACTTGGCGCCCAGCCCGTTCGCCCACGGGGCGAACATGTACTGGAACGTGGTCGGCACGCCCGTCACCGCGGTGTTGAGGATCAGGATCGTGTTCGGGGCGACGATCGGGATCCACGGGACGTCCGCGGTCACGAGCTTCTGCGCCTCGACGACGTCCTGCGCCCGCTTCGTCGCGTCGGCCTCGCCGCGTGCGGCCTCGAGCGCCTTCGTGACGTCGGGGTTCGAGTAGCCGGAGTAGTTCTGCGACCCGCCCTCGAGTGCGAGAGTGGCGAGCAGCGCCGCCGGGTCCGCGTAGTCCGGGTAGTTGACGGTGAAGAACCCGTCGACCGTATCCCGCGCCTTCTGGTCGATGAAGAAGTTGATGTAGTTCGCGGCCGACACCGACACGAGGTTCGCCTTGAGCCCGATGCTCTGGGCGGCCGATTGCACCGCCTTCGCCTCGGTGGCGAGGGTCGGGATCTCGTTCGACATGCCGATGTTGATCGTCTTGCCCTCGGCGCCCGCGTCCTTGATCAGCTGCTTGGCCTGCGCGAGGTCGACGGTCGGCGCGGGCAGGGCGTCGTACCCCTGCTTGAACACGTCCGGCGCGTAGCCCCACGTGCCGGGGTTGGCGAGCGTCCGCGCAGCGGTGCCCGAGTCCTTGTAGTTCGTGGCCAGGATGCCGTCGCGGTCGATCGCGAGCGACAGGGCCTGCCGCACCTTCACGTCGCCGAGCGCGCCCTTGAAGCTCGACACGATGAACGCGTCGGCGGCGTAGGACGAGCCCTGGTAGACGGTCACCTTGTCGGTCGCCGACTTCAGCTGGTCGAGCGTCGAGATCGACAGCGCGTAGTCGCCGCCGATCTCGCCCGAGAGCAGGCCCGACGTCGCGGTCGCGTCGTCCGGGATGCCCTTGAGCGTGATGCTCGACGCCTGGGCCGCGTGCGCGGTGTCCCAGTAGCCGTCGTACTTGGCGACCTTCACGCCGTCGCCGGTCTTCCACGTGTCGAGCTTGTACGCGCCGGTGCACATGGTCCCGCCCTTGACGGTCCCGAAGTCGGCGCCCGCCTGCTCGGCGAAGGCCTTCTCGTAGACCACGCCGGGCATGGACGAGAGCTCGCCGTACAGCCACGTGTCGGGCTGGGTGAGCGTGATCGTGACGGTCTTCGCGTCGGTCGCCTCGATCGACTTCACCCGCGCGAACGCGTTGGTGTAGAAGCCGCCGAGCTTGGCGTCGCGCGCGCGGCCGAGGCTGTAGACGACGTCGGCCGATGTCAGCGGCGTGCCGTCCCAGAAGGTCACGCCGTCGCGCAGGGTGATGACCATCGTCAGCGGATCGCTGGTGTCCACGCTCTGCGCCAGGCCGTCGGTGCTGATCGACCCGTCGGCGTTCTGGTGCAGCAGCGACTCGCACATGAGCGTGATCGCGGTGTTCTCCGGGTAGTCGAACGCGAAGATCGGGTCGAGCGAGTTCGTCTCGCGGTAGGTCGCCCAGGTCACGTCGCTGGCGGGGCCGCTCGCGGCGGGGGTCATCGTCTCGGCCGGTGCGGCCGAGGTGGTGGCGCCGCCGTCGGAGCCGGTCGTCGAGGACGACGACTTGCCGCACGCGGCGACGAGGGCGGCGCAGATCGCGATCACGATCAGCGCGGCGATCCTGCGGGTGGGGGTGTTCACGATCGGGTCTCCCTTCGGGAAGGACGGCTCGGGCGGCGGTTGGTGCGCTCGGCGCGCGCCTCGATGCCGTCGAGGAGGGTGGTGAGCAGGGTATCGGCGATCAGGCCGCTGTCGGGAAAGAGGTCGTCCGCGATCGGCACGACAGCGGCGTGGGTCGCGGGATCGGCACTCTTGTAGGCGCGGCGCAGGCGGTCGCGCGTCGCGGCGTCGTAGTGCGGCACCGAGACCGCGGCGACGAAGCCGGCGCCCACGAGCGCGTCGAGCACGGCGTGGTGCATCAGCGCGAGGTCGGCGTCGGCGATGCCCGCACGGCGCAGGCAGCGGACGATGTGCTCCGATCCATCTTGCAGGACCGGGAGCTCCTCGGTCAGCCGCGCGAGGATCTCCGCGATCGCCGGGTTCTGGGCGTACACCTGCACGCCGCGGCGGTAGAGCGTGGAGAGGTCGTCGCGCCAGGAGGCGGTCTCCGCGTAGTCGGCGAGCGCGTCGGCGAAGAGCTGCTCGCCGAGGGCGAGCAGGATCTCGTCCTTGTTGGCGAAATGGCGGTAGACCGCGGTGGGGTCGACGCCGAGCGCGGTGCCGAGGCGGCGCATCGTCAGGCGTCCGGCGCCTCCGTCGTGCACGAGCTCCCGCGCCGCGGCGATGATGCGCTCGCGGTCGAGGCGGGGCTGGACGGCGGTCGGCATGGCGCGATGATGGCGATCGCCAACGCCGTTGTCAATGGCGTTGACTCGGAGCGTCCGATGTGCCACGCTCGCCCGCATGGACGACCCGCTGCTCGCCACGCCCGCCGGCAAGCCGCGCGCCCGCTCGCTCGGCATCCCCTTCGACGGCACGCCCGGGCCGTGGAACGCGATCACCGATGTGCCCGGCATCGAGGTGGGCTACACGACGCTGATCGAGGGCGACGAGGTGCGCACCGGCGTCACCGCGATCCATCCGCGTGGCAAGGCGCAGCCGCACGACCCGTGCGCCGCGGGCGTGTACTCGCTCAACGGCAACGGCGAGATGACGGGCTGGGTGTGGATCGAGGAGTCCGGCTTGGTCTCCCTGCCGATCGCGATCACAAGCACGGCCGCCGTCGGCATCGCGCAGGCCGCGATCAACAGCTGGCTGCACACGCGGCACCCCGACCCCAACGACGAATGGGCGCTGCCCGTCGCCGCCGAGACGTGGGACGGGTTCCTCCACGCGATCAACGACCGCCGCATCACGGAGGAGGACGCGCACGCCGCGATGGACGCGGCGGCGTCGGGCCCGATCGAGGAGGGCTCCGTCGGCGGCGGCACCGGCATGAACTGCTACGGGTACGCCGGCGGAAGCGGGACCGCGTCGCGGGTCGTGCCCTGGGGCGAACGCGCCTACACGGTCGGCGCGTTCGTGCAGGCCAACTTCGGCTCGCGGCCCGAGCTCACGCTCGCCGGCGTCAACGTCGGCCGCGACCTGCTCGACGACGACCCGCTCGGCAGCGACGACTGGATCTACCCGCCCGGCTCGGGCTCGATCATCGTCGTCGTCGCGACGGATGCGCCGCTGATGCCGCACCAGTGCAAGGCGCTGGCGCGACGCGTGCCGCTCGGCCTGGCGCGCACCGGCACGACCGGTTCGCACTTCTCCGGCGACATCTTCCTCGCCTTCTCGACGGCGAACGCGGGCCAGTACGTGAAGGGCTTCCCGCACGGCGAGCCGTCGGCTGCTGAGATCGCCCAGCTCGAGATGCTCCCGTGGACGCGCCTCGACGACATCTTCGCCGCGACCGTCCAGTGCGTCGAGGAGGCGGTGGCGAACGCGCTCGTCGCGAACGAGGAGTTGGACGGCCGCAAGGGCCGGCGCGTCCCGGCGCTGCCGCGCGAGCGCGTGGTCGAGCTGCTGCGCGCGGCCGGGCGGATCTGATCGCGCACCGGCGCTGCACGACCGCGCCCGCATCGCGTATCGTCGCGGTTCCGTCCGTCCGTTTCCACCGAATTCGAGGTCCACGCAGCATGCGCCTGATCGCCACACTGCTCGTCGCCGCAGCCGTGCTGCTCGCAGTCCCGGGCGCCAGCCTCGCTCGCGCGCCGAAGGGCCCGCCCTCGCCGCTGACCGACCCGGCCAAGATCCAGAAGCTGGCGGCGGACGCCTACGTGTGGGCGCTGGCCCCCGAGTTCGTCTACCGCTTCCTCAAGTACAACGCGCTCAAGACCGCGCCGATCAACATGCTCGGCGGCAAGGGCACGGCGGCCGCCGCCTGGAACAACCTGGCCACGAACGCCGGCGACGCCTCGGTGCTGTACCTCAACTCGATGATGGACCTGAGCGGACGCCCGGTCGCGGGCACGCCGAACGGGGGCACGAAGGAACTGGTGCTGACCGTGCCGCCCTCCGCGAAGAACTACTACGTCGTCAACCTGCTCGACGACTTCATCAACTCGACCGGCAGCATCGGCACGCGGACCACGCCGTCGAAGCGGTCGACGTCGTACCTGATCGCCGGGCCGACGTCGCCCTATGCGCACATGCGCATGGCCCGCATCGGCGGCTTCACCTACCGCGTCCTGCCGACCGACACCAACTACAACTGGATGCTGATCCGCATCCGCGCCGACTCGCTGGTGCCGTCGTCCGACCCCGCGTCGATCGCATCGGTCTACTCGAGCACGGTGCAGCGGTTCGCGCTCAACACCCTCGCCCAGTTCCAGGCCAACGGCAACAAGCCGATCTACCCGACCACGACCTCGTACCCGCCCAGCAAGGCGCAGCTGCAGCGGGCGCAGAAGTGGAAGAACGCCCCGACGCAGGCACTCGCGTTCTTCAAGCAGGCGGGACGCTCGCTGGCGCTCAATCCGCTGCCGTCGCGCACGACGGGCATCGGCGGCACGCCGATGGCGGCGCTGCCCGCGTGGGTGGTGCCGCAGGCCGGCGCCAAGCGGGTGTTCCTGAACCCGTCCTACGGGCAGGTGCATGCGCTGCGGCTGTTCCGCCCGCTCGGGCTGCGCGCGAACGGGTACGTCGTGCCGCGCAACTGGGGCACGACGCAGCTCGACGCGCTGCAGGCCGGGTATGCGGATGGCCAGGCCGCGGTGGCCGCGATGCAGTCGGCGCTCGGCGTGTCGCCGACGACCAACTACTGGTCGTACCTCAACGACGATATCGGGACCTATCCCAACAGCGTCCTGGGCTACCTGTATCGCGCCACCGTGGTCGTCGCCGGCGGGTCCGCCAACGTGCCGCTCGACGCCGTCTATGCGCAGGCCAACAACCTCGACGGCACGAACGCCACGCAGCTGGTCGGCGACAACACGTACAAGATGACGTTCACGCCGCCGCCGTCGGGCACGCCGACGCTGCCCCTCAACGGCACGTTCCCGCCGACGGTGAACAACGCCTCGGGTGACGCCAGGGGCTTCTGGTCGATCCACGTCTACCAGACCGACCCGAGCCAGTCGGCCGCGCCGTTCATCACGCAGGCGAGCGCCCTGAACCTCGCCTACTCGCAGGCCGATCTCGCCGCGAAGTCGGTGAACGCCGACGCCGACACCATCACCGTCGGCATGCCCACGTGGGGCGGGGCGCCGGAGGCGAGCGAGCCGGTGTTCTTCGGCACCGGCGCCCAGGCGTACGGGCTGCAGCCCGACACCACCTACTACGTCGCCTCCACGCCGACCGTGAAGGGCAGGGGTCGGCTGGCGACCTACACCTTCAAGCTGAGCCGGACGTGGCAGCAGGAGGTCTCGCCGATCGTGGCGAGCGGAGGCGGCGTCCCCGAGCAGGGGCCGTCGGGCACGCCCGGCGCGATCGTCGATCTGACCGCGGGGAGCGGGACGCTCGACTGGGGGCCCGTGCAGCCGGTGTCGCAGCTCGGCTCGCAGCAGATCACCTCCGGCAAGCTGGCCGCGAACCCCGACGGGTCGTACACGATCTGGTTCGGGCCCTCGCTGCCCGCGGGCGCGCCGGCCACCAACTGGATCCCCACGCCGTCCCTGGCGTCACTGCAGCAGATCTACGGCTCCGGCACCCCGGTCACGGCGCCGCAGATCCGGCCGATGCTCCGCATCTACTACCCGACGCCTGGCAGCAACACCGCGGCCAGCATCCTCCCGCCGCCGAACGGCTCGATGGGCGCCACCTGGGTGGTGCCGCAGATCCAGCAGGTCAAGTAGCGGCGCCCGTGCGGGTCAGCCGGCGAGCGCCGCCTCGATGGCGGCGTGCGCCCGCTGGGCCTCGAAGCCGATCTCGGTGCGCTCGAGCATCGGCTGGGCCGAGAATCGGGCGATCACGGTACCCGTGGCCTCGTTGATGCGGCAGACCTGCCCGAACAGGCCGAGCGCCTCGTAGGTGCGCCCCGGCTGGGCGACCCAGAAGGCGTTGCGGTACTCCGACCACGCGGCGCGGTCCTCGTCCGTCAGCTGCGGGCAGGCGGCGAAGGCGCGGCGCGTGTCGTCGGAGCCGTCGCGCGTGGCGGCGATCCAGTCGGCGGGGATCACCTGCCGGCCGTCGACGACGCCGCCGTCGAGGTGGGCCTGGCCGTAGCGCGCGACGTCGCGCAGCGTCGCCGTCATGCCGCCCCCGGCGAAGGGGAAGCCGCCGACGTCGATCACGATGGCCGCGTCGTGCTCCATGCCGAGCGGCGCCCAGACGTCCTCGGACACGAGCTCGATGTAGGGCCGCCCGGTGGCGACCTCGAGGATGCGCGCCACCACGCAGGTGAGCGGCGTCCGGTACTCGAAGCGCTCGCCGTGCGGGTACGCCTGCGGCAGCGTGCGAAACAGTCCGAGCACGCCGAGCGGCTCCGCGTCGCCGAGCGGCATCGTGCCCGTCTGCCGGAAGAACCGCACGAGCTGCGACTCCTGCTCGGGGTCGGCGATCGTGTCGTGCGTCTCGTCGAAGCCGGTGCCGACGGTCATGTCGATCATCTGCTGGATCGTGGCGTCCTCGACGCTCGTGCCGGCGAACTCGGGTGCGACATCGGCGACGCGATCGCCGAGGCGCAGGGCGCCGCGGCCGACGGCGATGCCGAGCACGGTCGCCGTCACCGACTTCGTCACGCTGGCGAGCAGGTGCCGCGTGTCGGGCCGCAGGCCGTTGCGGTACCGCTCGAACGCGACGGCCCCGTGCTTGAGCACGAGCAGGCCCTCAGTGAACGACGTCTCGAGGTGCTGCTCGAGCGTGACGGTCGCGCCGGCGCGGTCGACGAGCTCGACGCCGCCGAGGTCGACGGGCGCGGCGGGCAGGTCGCGCACCGGCCCGGAGCCCCGGCCGATCCGCTCGAGCGGGCGGAACTCGTCGAGCCGCTGCAGCGAGCGCGTGCCGTGCATGTCCCACAGCCAGTTCTCGATCGTCAGCGGCGACTGGCCGTCCATGCGGCGGAGTATGGCCGATGGCGGTTCGGTCAGGCGTGCGCGTCGGCGAAGCGACGGATGCGCCGCGCGGCCTCGACGAGGCGCTCGTCGTCCATGCCGAGCGAGATCCGCACGTGCCCGGCGCCCGACGGCCCGAACGTGTGGGTCGGCAGCACGGCGACCTTCTCCTCATCGAGCAGGCGCAGGGCGAACTCCTCGGCCTCGAGCCCCGTGGGTCGGATGTCGATCATCACGAACATGCCGGCCTCGGGGCGGCGGGGGGCGATCGTGGTCGCGCCCTCGAGCTCGGCCATCGCACGGTCGAGGCGGCGCAGGTACTTCGCGCGCTCGGCGCGTGGGAACGCACCGCCGTCGGACAGCGCCACGGCGCCGGCGTCCTGGATGAACTGCACGCAGCCGAACAGCATCGCCTCGAGCAGCACCCCGGCGCGTGCGCCGAGGTCGGCGGGCGAGATCGCCCAGCCGTGCCGGAAGCCGGTCATCGCGTACGACTTCGAGAGCGTGCCGAGCGACACGACCCGGTCCTCGTATCCCTCGAGCGCGAGCACGCTCGTGAAGGAGCCCGCGTAGACGAACTCGCCGTAGACCTCGTCGGCCACGAGCCACATGTCGTGCTCGCGGCAGAGCTCGGCGATCGCCATCAGCTCGTCGCGCGACAGCACCGCGCCGGTCGGGTTGTGCGGGTTCGTGATCACCATCGCGCGGGTGCGGGGGGTGATCGCGGTGCGCAGCTCGTCGATCGACGGGTGGAAGCCGCGGTCGGGGCTGAGGGCGATGTGGCCGACCTCGACGCCCGTGGCGCCGAGCACCTGGGTGTACGGCGCGTAGAACGGCTCGGGGACGATCAGCCCGTCGCCGGGGCCGGCGATCGTCATCAGCATGCCGAACAGCGCGGTCTGCGCGCCGGGGAAGAAGTTGACCATCGCCGGCGTGATGTCGCGCCCCGCCTGCTGCGACGTGTACCGGCAGATCGCCGCCACGACGTTGTCCTCGCCGCGCGCGGCGGAGTAGCGCGTGCGCCCGCGGGCAATCGACGCCTCGATCTCGGCCAGCACGGCGGGCGGCGGCGGCGAATCGGGCTCGCCGATCGAGAGGATGATCACGTCCTCGCCCGCGGCCGCGCGCTCCATCGCGAGCTGGTGCACCTTCCACGCCGGATCGGGCTCGTCGGAGAGCCGCAGCGACAGCGCGGAGTAGTGGGGGAAGCCGCTCACCTGTCGGCACCATAGCCGGGTGGGACGCGACGCTTGGGCGCGCACCCACGAGTCGCGTTCGATTTGTTATCAGTTTCACTTTTGACAGAGATAAGGTATACTTCTGAATGTTGCGCACCTCCCAGCGCGCCCCCACCGAGCAGACATCGTTTCCAATCACCCCTGCCGAGGCCGAGGCGCTGCCCGCTTCGTCGCTCGTCGCTGCCGCGCTCGAGGCCTTTCACCCGCGCATCTCCGTTGCGTGCTCGTTCCAGCAGGAGGAAGCGGTTCTGCTGGACATGGTGTTCTCCGTGCGCCCTGACGCCCGGGTCTTCGCCCTTGATACCGACGTGCTGTTCCCCGAGACGTACGCCACGTGGCAGGCGATCGAGTCGCGCTACGGCGTCCAGATCGAGAGGTTCCGAGGCCCGACGCTCGAGGAGCAGGCCGCCGCGCATGGCGATCGCCTCTGGGAGACGGATCCGAACGCCTGCTGCGCGCTCCGCAAGGTCGAGCCGCTCGGGCGTGCGCTCGAGCCGCTCGACGCGTGGATCACCGGGATCCGCCGCGACCAGGCGCCGACGCGCGCCGCCACGCCGAAGGCCGAGTTCGACCACTCGTCGAACCGGTGGAAGTTCAGTCCGCTCGCCGACTGGACGGTCGATGACGTGTGGGCCTACATCGAGGTACGCGATCTGCCGGTGAATCCCCTGCATCGGCAGGGCTATGCGTCGATCGGCTGCACGCACTGCACCAAGCCCGGGAGCGGCCGCGAGGGTCGCTGGGCTGACAGCGAGAAGACGGAATGCGGCCTCCACCCGTCTGGAGGGCCGATTCGATGAGTCACGAGTTGATGATGATCCTGTTCGGACTCGGCGTGGGGCTGCTCGTCGGTGCGACCGGCGTCGGCGGCGGCTCGATCATGACCCCGCTGCTCGTGCTCGTGGCGGGCGTCCCGCCGGTCAGCGCGATCGGCACCGACCTCTTCTACGCGGCCGTCACGAAGACGGTCGGCGGCGGCTCGCACTTCCGCAAGAGCACCGTCGACCTCCGCCTCTCACTCCAGCTTGCGGTGGGGTCGGTGCCCGCAGCGCTGATCGCGGTCTTCGCACTCAGCTGGCTCGAGGACCGCATCGGCATGAAGATCGACACGCCGCTGATCGTCGTCGTCGCGATCGCCATCGCCGTCTGCGGGATCGCGATGCTCTGGCAGACGCTGTTCCCGCCGCCGACCCGACCGGAGCGCGCTCCGACGCATCAGTGGGCGGCCGCGATCATTTCCGGCGCGCTCGTCGGGTTCGTGCTCGGACTGACCTCCGCAGGCAGCGGAGCGGTGCTCGCCCTTCTCTTGATCGCGGTCTTCCAGCTCGCGCCGCACCGCGTCGTCGGCACCGACGTCTTCCACGCGGCGCTGCTGCTGTGGGCCGCTTCGATCGGCAACATCATCCTCGGCAACGTCGACTTCGCGCTGGCCGGCCTGCTGCTGATCGGCTCGATCCCGGGCGTCTTGATCGGCACGCGCATCAGCGTGCGCCTGCCGGCGTTGGCGCTGCGCTGCGCGCTCGCCGGCGTGCTGCTGGCCGCCGCGGGCTCGCTCGCCGTCAAGGCCGGGCTTCCGCTGCCGCCCATCGGCCTGGTCATCTGGTTCGCGGTCGTCGCGATCGGGGTCGCCTTGATGTACCGCCACGTCCACCGCTCCCATTCGGAGGTACCCGCATGACGACGCTCACCGAGCTCACGACGCTCGACGTCCTGGAGGCCGAGGCCGTTCACGTCATTCGCGAGTGCGCAGCCGAGTGCGAGCGCCCCGTGCTGCTGTTCAGCGGCGGCAAGGACTCGATCGTGCTCACGCATCTCGCCGTGAAGGCGTTCGCGCCCGCGGCGCTCCCGTTCCCGCTCCTGCACGTCGATACGGGCCACAACTTCGACGAGGTCATCGCGTATCGCGATCGGTTCATGGCCGATCTCGATGAGCGGCTGATCGTGGCACACGTCCAGGACTCGATTGACCGCGGGCGGGTGCAGGACGAGACGGGCCCGCGGGCCAGCCGCAACCGCCTCCAGACGACCACGTTGCTCGATGCGATCGCCGAGCACCGCTTCGACGCGGCCTTCGGCGGTGCCCGCCGCGATGAGGAGCGAAGCCGCGCGAAGGAGCGCTTCTTCAGCCACCGCGATGCCTTCGGTCAGTGGGACCCTCGCAACCAGCGCCCGGAGCCTTGGGCGCTCTATAACACGCGGCTGCGCAACGGCGAGCACCTGCGCGTGTTCCCGCTGTCGAACTGGACGGAACTCGACGTCTGGATGTACATCGAGCAGGAGGGCCTGTCGCTGCCGTCGATCTACTTCGCGCACGAGCGCGAGGTCTTCGAGCGCGACGGCATGCTGCTCGCGTCGCACGCGGCCGTGGAGCGCTACCCGCACGAGCAGACGTTCACCGAGATGGTTCGCTTCCGCACGGTGGGCGATGCCACGTGCACGGGCGCGATCCGCTCGACGGCGACGACGGTCGCCGAGGTGCTGGTCGAGACGCGCGCATCCGACGTCTCCGAGCGCGGCGCGTCGCGTGCCGACGACAAGACGTCCGAGGCGGCGATGGAAGATCGCAAGCGGAACGGGTACTTCTGATGGCGTACGAGACTCCGCTGCTTCGCGTCGTCGCCGTCGGCTCGGTCGACGACGGCAAGAGCACGCTGATCGGGCGGCTGCTCCACGACACCGGTCACCTCACCAAGGATCAGGTCGAGGCGATCGAGGAGGCGAGCCGCAAGCGCGGGCGCAAGGGCGTTGACCTCGCGCTGCTCACGGACGGGCTGCGCGCTGAGCGCGAACAGGGCATCACCATCGACGTCGCCTACCGCTCGTTCGAGGCCAACGGCCGGCGCATTCTGCTCGGCGACGCACCCGGACACGAGCAGTACACCCGCAACATGGTCACGGCCTCGGCCGGCGCCGACGTGGCGATCCTGCTGATCGACGCGAAGAACGGCATCCTCCCGCAGACGCGTCGCCACCTTGCGCTGTGCGCGATGCTCGGCGTGAGCGATGTGATCGCGTGCGTCAACAAGCTCGACCTCGTCGGCTACGACGAGGGTCGGTTCGACGAGGTTGCGGGCGAGCTGCGTGCCACGGCCGCCGCGGTCGGCGTCGAGAGCCTGATTGCGATTCCGCTTTCGGCGCTGAACGGGGTCAACGTCGTCGAGCGGTCTGATCAGACGCCCTGGTACGACGGCCCGTCCGTGCTGGAGGTGCTCCACGATCTCGATCCCCCGATCGCGGAGGAGGCCTTCCGCATGCCGGTGCAGTGGGTCGTGCGCCACGACGACGGCGTCGCCGATATCCGGGGTCTCGCCGGACGCATCGAGAGCGGCACGGTCGCCGTGGGCGACGAGGTCGTCGCGATGCCGTCGGGCGTCGTCTCGCGCATCGCCGCGATCGACGTCGTGGGCACCGTCGTCGAAACCGCTGCGGCGCCGCTGAGCGTCACGCTGCACCTCGAGGACGATGTCGACGTGTCGCGCGGAGACGTGATCGCGCTGGCTGCCGATGCCCCGGCTCCGGTCACGCGTTTCACGGCGACCGTCGCCTGGCTCGACGAGCAGCCGCTGACCGCGCCGGCGCGCCTCGAGGCGAAGGCGGGCTCGCGCGCCGTTCCCGTGATCGTGGAGGAGCTGCTCGAGCGCCTCGAGCTGGAAACGATGGACCGAGTCCCGGCGGATGCGCTCGGCGCGAATGACATCGGCGTGATCTCCGTGCTCGCGGCGTCGCCGCTCGTGCTCGAGCCGTACAGCTCGAATCGCGCGCTGGGGTCGCTGATCCTGATCGATCCGGCGTCGAACCGCACAGTCGCCGCGGTCCTGGTCGACCGACTTCTGATCGAGGCGTAGCCCCCGAAAGCCCGTTGGCGCCTTAACTGAACAAAGGGGTCTGGCCCCTTTGGTCAGTTAGTGGGCGCGCGGAATGTGACCGAAGTGCGACACGGGCGTCTCGTTGGCGCCTGTTCAAGCCATTTCACCGGTCTTAACTGAACAACGGGGTCTGGCCCCTTTGTTCAGTTAAGGGCGGTCAGAGGCTCTTCTTGAGCACGGAGCTTCACGTGCCCACGCTGCGCGTGGGAAGCTCTGTGCTCGGTGCCGGACTGCGTCCGGCGTTCGCCTTGCCGTCGGGGGCCGGGCCGC
>JBPCSR010000175.1:0-2994 GCA_051006935.1 Gaiellales bacterium | reverse complement strand
GCGCGCACCCGCTCGATCGTGGCGGGGGCCACCCGCTCGCCGCGCAGGGCGTACGACACCGCCGTCACCGAGAGGCCGGTCGCCTCGGCGATCTGGCGGATGGTGTGGCGCTTCGGTGTGGTCGCCATACCGTCAGCGTACCGCGCTTCCCGGAGGTGCCGTTGACAGTCGGGAATCCCTGTGGCACTCTCACATGAATCGTTCAACTGAAACGATTCACCACTTCCCGGGGAGGACGGCTCCATGGCGCAGACGGACACGACGATCACCACCCCTCTGAGCGGTGAGGAGTGCGCGGAGGTCGCGCGCCGGTTCGCCGCGGACGAGGCCAATTGGCGCCCGCACGTCAAGCACGACCCGAACACGCGCCACTTCCACCGCGCGATCCACAACGACGACTACGAGCTGTGGGTGATCTCCTGGGTGGACGACCACGACACGGGCTTCCACGACCACGACGTGTCCGCCGGCGGCGTGCACGTCATCGAAGGCGGCATCTTCGAGGAGCGCCTCGGCTTCGGCACCGGCCACCTCGAGCGATTGGTCGGCCCGGGCGAGACGATCACCTTCGCCCCGTCGTACATCCACCGCTTCCGCCCGGCCGACGGCGTGCCGACGGTGTCGGTCCACGTCTACTCGCCGCCGCTGCGCACGATGGGCGCGTACCACCAGGGCCCCGACGGCGCGCTCATCCGCACGCCGATCGACGGCGACGACGAGCTCGTCAACTTCGACGCCTGAGACGCGCTGCGACAATCAGGCGCGTGCAGCCCGACCGCATCGCCGACGACCTCCTCGACGCCAGCCTGCCGCAGCGGGAGTGGACCCATCGCGCCCACATCACGGCCGCGCACGTGCTGATCCGGCGCCACGGGCCCACCGAGGCGCTGACCCTCTGCCGCACGAGCATCCCACGGCTCAACGAGGCCCACGGCGTGGCGAACTCGGACACGGTCGGCTACCACGAGACGCTCACCGTCTTCTTCGTCGCGGCGGTCGCCGACGCCGTCGCCCGCGGGCTGACGATCGACGACACGGTGGCCGAGCTCGATCGCGACGCCGCGCTGCGCTACTGGTCGGAGCCCGTCCTGATGGGCGTCGAGGCGCGCCGCGCCTTCGTGCCGCCGGACCGCGCGACACCCCGCTTCGCGCTCGCGCCGTCGTCGGGCATCACCGGGCCGAGCGCTTGCGCAGCTTCCGGATCTGCGGCCAGGTGCGCGTGTTGACGATGTCGGCCTTCGTCGCCCAGCCGCGCCGGGCCGTGTCGATGCCGTAGCGCAGGACGTCGAGGCCGTCCGTACGGTGGGCGTCGCTCGAGACGCACAGCTTCACGCCCGCCGCGATCGCCGCGCGGATGTGCTCGGGCCGCAGGTCGAGGCGCTTGGGGTTCGCGTTGACCTCGAGGAACGTGCCGGTGCGCGCGCACGCGGCGATCAGCGCCTCCACGTCGACGTCGTACGGGTCACGGCCGTCGAGCAGGCGCCCCGTTGGGTGCGCGATCACGTCGACATGCGGATGCTCGATCGCCGCGACCATGCTCGCCGTCAGCTCGGCCCGGTCCTGTCCGCGCACGCCGTGGGCCGACGCCACCACCCAGTCGAGATCGGCCAGCACCTCGTCCGGCAGGTCGAGCACGCCCCCGGGGAGGATGTCGACCTCGATGCCGGAGAGCAGATGGAAGCCGTCGGGCTCGAACGCCTTCGCCGCCTTGCGCACGCGCCGCGCGTTGGCGAGCGTCGCGTCCGCGTCGAGGCCGATGCCCATCCCGACCGCCTTCGAGTGGTCGGTGACCGCGTAGTACGTGAGCCCGCGCGCGATCGCGGCGCGCGCCATCTCCTGGGGCGTGGCCTTGCCGTCGGAGGCGTCGGAGTGCCCGTGCAGATCGCCCCTGAGGTCCTTCAGCGTCACGAGCTTCGGCAGGGCACCCGTCGCCGCCGCCTCGATCTCGCCCTGGTTTTCGCGCAGCTCGGGCGGTATCCAGTCGAGGCCGAGCCGGCCGTAGACCTCCGCCTCGTCCGCGCACGGTGCGGGATCGCCGCCGGCGAGCGGCGCGAAGCCGTGCTCCGACAGGGTCAGGCCCTGGTCGCGGGCACGCTCGCGGAGCGCCACGTTGTGCTCCTTCGAGCCGGTGAAGTGCTGGAGCAGCGAGCCCCACTGCGTCGGGTGGATCACGCGCAGGTCGACCTGCAGCCCGTCGTGCAGCACGACGGAGGCCTTGGCGTCGCCGAGCGCGATCACCTCCTGCACACCGGGGTGCTCCGCGAAGCGCCGCAGCAGCGGACCCGGGTCCTCGGACGACGCGACGAGATCGACGTCGCCGATCACCTCCTTGCGGCGCCGCAGGCTGCCCGCGATCTCCGCCTCGCGGCAGCCGGGCTCGGCGCGCAGCGCCTCGACCAGCATCTCCGCGCGGTCGAGCGCGTGGTCCAGCAGGATCACGTGCTTGCGCGGGCCGCCGCCGGCCGCGAGCGCCGCCAGGATCGTCTGCTCCTTCTTGGCGCCGAGGCCCTTGAGCTCGCGCAGCTGCCCCGCCTCGCAGGCGGCCTTGAGGGTCGCCGGCGAATCGATGCCGAGCTCGGCGTAGAGGCGCTTCGCCGTCTTCGGCCCGACGCCGGGCACCGCCATCATCTCGACGAGGCCGTCCGGGTACTTCTCGCGCAGCTTCTCCAGCGCCTGCATCGTGCCCGTCGCGCGGATCTCGTCGACCTTCGCCGCGATCGTCGCGCCGACACCGGGGAGGTCGGTGAGCCGGCCCTCCTCGGCCATGCGCTCCACGGACTCGGCGGTCGTCCGGAACTGCTCCGCCGCGCGACGGTAGGCGATCACCTTGTGGACGATCGCGCCGTCGAGCTCGGAGAGGCTCGCGAGCAGGTCGAACAGGTCGGCGACGTCGCCGTTCCTCAGCGCCATGTCCCGCCCCGTCGCGTCCGCCCCTGCACCCCGGCAACGTCGCACACGGGGAGGACGCCCGCAAGCCGCGCGCAGTGGGGCTGA